>JAYTEZ010000029.1:0-3981 GCA_043734805.1 Microbacteriaceae bacterium | reverse complement strand
GATCCCGCGGCGCTCGCCGGTATGACGAGCGACAAGTCGGGACACGATTCGCGCAGTGTGCCGCTCGCCGTGGTCACCGCACGGAGCATCGCCGACGTGCAGGCGACCATGCGCATCGCGAGCGAACACGGTAGAGCGGTAGTACCACGGGGAGCAGGCACGGGGCTCGCGGGAGGGGCGATCGCGAGTGCGGGGGAAATCGTGCTCTCCACGCTCGGGATGAATCGCATCCTCGAAATCTCCGAGCCGGACGAGCTGGCGGTCGTCGAGCCTGGCATCATCAACTCCGAGTTGAACGAAGTGCTTGCCGAGCACGGTCTGTGGTTCGTGCCCGACCCGGCCAGCAAGGCGATTTCGACGGTCGGCGGTAATATCGCGACCAATGCCGGCGGCCTGCTCTGCGCAAAATATGGGGTGACCCGGGAGTCTGTACTCGGGCTCAAGGTCGTGCTCGCGGACGGTCGACTGCTCATCCTCGGTCACCGCAGTGTCAAGGGCGTGACGGGCCTCGACCTCACGGCGCTCATGATCGGCTCGGAGGGAACTCTTGGCGTGATCGTGGAGGCGACGCTGAAGCTGCGACCGCGCCTGACCGGGCCGGTCGCAACGGTCGGCGCCTGGTTCCCGAATGTCGTGTCGGCCGCCGCCGCGTCCGCGGCGATCACCGCGGCGGGCATTCGCCCGGCGGCGCTCGAGCTCATCGACGGTGCCGGGCTGCTCGCCATCGATGCCTACCTCGGCCTCGAACTCGCGCGCCGCGGAAATGCCTGGCTGCTCGTGCAGACCGACGGTGCGGCGAGCGCGGATGAGGCGGCAGGCGCGCTGGAGATCATCCGCGCACTCGGCGGAGACGCGGAGCTGACCAACGATCCGGATGAGGGGGAACGGCTGTTCGGCATCCGTCGGGCATTTCATCCGGCTCTCGAAGCGCAAGGCACGGTGCTCATCGAGGACATTGCGGTTCCCCGCAGCGCACTTCCGGAGATTTTCGCCGTTATCGCCGAGATCGGTGCGCGTCACGGCCTCAGCATCCCGACTGTTGCCCATGCCGGCGACGGAAATCTGCACCCGAATTTCATCTATCAACCGAACGGCGACGGTGGCGTGCCCGATTTCGTCTGGGCCGCGGCCGATGAGCTGTTCACAGCCGCACTGCGACTCGGTGGAACCCTCACCGGTGAGCACGGGGTCGGCATCCTCAAGAAGCGCTGGCTGGGGGACGAGCTGGGCGACGATCAACTTGACCTGCAGCGACAGATCAAGCGGGTGTTCGACCCACTAGGGATTCTCAACCCCGGCAAGGTGTTTTAGGCGGCGCTATTCAGGAGGCGCCCGCGTGCATCCGATCGCCGGCGCCCCTGGGCTGGGCGCTGCCGGTCGCCCGAGACGTTGATCCCGCTGCCCCCAAAACGCAGGAGATTCACCAGCGGAAGCGCCATTTCACGTCGAATATGGCGCCAGGGAGGTGAATCTCCTGCGTTTTCAGTGGGGAAAGCGGATGCCTCGGCTCGCGATAGTGCCGGCCGGTTCGCTCAGCGCGCACCGCCCGAGGGCTCTGGCGGTCAGCTGCCGCTGCCCAGCCACGTAAACTTGAACGCCGGATTTCAAGGAGTATTGAGTGGTCGATCACGAACTGCAGCGCGAACAGGACTATGTCGCGACGCTCTACGCGCGCCTCGACGCGCTGCAACGCGAGGCCGAACAACAGCTCGACGCCATCCGACTGCTCGACGTCGGCGGAAATCATCAGGGCCGCTCCGAACGAGACACGTTCGCCCGACTCTATGAAGACCGGATTTTGCAGCTGCGTGAGGTCGATGAGAGGCTCGCCTTCGGGCGCCTTGAGTTCGCCGCCGATGCCGACGATCCGGACGATCCCGACGGCGAAACCTCGGTGCTACGGTACATCGGCCGCATCGGCCTGCGTGATGAAAACCTGCAGCCGATCCTGCTCGACTGGCGCGTCCCCCAGGCGAGCGCCTTCTATCAGGCCACCGCTGCGACCCCGCTCGGGGCACGCGCCAGGCGCCATCTGCTCTCGAAAGGGCGCAGCATCATCCGCATCGAGGACGAAGTCTTCGACGCAGCGCTTCTCGAGAGTGACGCGGCCGAGTTGCAGGGCGAGGGTGCACTTCTCGCGGCACTGACCGCTCAGCGCACGGGGCGCATGGCAGACATCGTCGCGACGATCCAGGCGGAACAGGACCGCATCATCCGGTCGGAGCTCAAGGGTGTGCTCGTCGTACAGGGGGGACCGGGAACCGGCAAGACCGCGGTCGCGCTGCATCGCGCCGCCTATCTGCTGTATTCGCATCGTGAGCGGTTGAAATCATCCGGTGTGCTCATCGTCGGGCCGTCGAGATCGTTCCTGCAGTACATCGAGGCCGTGCTGCCATCGCTTGGCGAGACCGGAGTCGTGCTGGTGAGCGTCGGTCAGCTCTATCCCGGAGTCGAGGCGACGCGAGAGGATGCCCCGGCCGTCGCCGCGCTCAAAGGACGATCGCTCATGGCCGACCTCATCGCTCGAGCCGTGCGCTCTCGCCAGCGGGTTCCCGCCCGCCCGCAGGATCTCGAGGTCAACGGCGATCGGCTCACGCTCGATCCTCAACTCGTGTCGACCGCGATCGCGAAGGCACGGGAAACCGGCAAGCCATACAACGAGGCTCGAGTCACCTTCGTGAAGAGCGCGTTGGGCGCCCTGGCGCGCCAGTGGCTCGCCCAGCTGATCGAGGCCGGCAACTCGATGGACGATTCCGACCTGCCCATGCTGCGAGAGGACCTGCGCGCGGCGGAAGATGTGCGCGTTGCGCTCAACACCGCGTGGCTGCCGCTCACCCCGGAGAAGCTCCTGCAAGACCTCTACGGCAGGCCACAGTGGCTCGCCGAGCTCACGCCAGGGTGGAACGCCGAGGAACGGGCGCTTCTCCATCGCCCGCGCGCCGCGGAGTTCACGATTGCCGACATCCCGCTGCTCGATGAGGCGGCCGAGTACCTCGGCGAATACAACCTCGTCGACGCCGCACAGAAGCGCGAGCAGAAGCAGCAGCGCAAGCGTGACATCGAAAATGCAGAGGCCGCGATCCGGAACATGGATGTCAAGGGGATGGTGAACGCGAAGGATCTGGCCGATAACTTCGCGGAGCTCGGTGATCGGGCGTCGACCGCCGAGCGTGCGGCGGTGGATCGCACCTGGACCTACGGGCACGTCGTGGTCGATGAGGCACAGGAACTCTCCCCGATGCAGTGGCGGCTGCTGCTCCGGCGCGGCCCGCTGCGGTCGTTCACCATCGTCGGCGACATAGCGCAGGCGGCATCGGCTGCCGCATCCTCCGACTGGAAAACCGCCCTCGAACCCCTCCTCGACGGCTCGCCCGAAGGCGACCGCTGGCGTCTCGAAGAACTCACCGTTAACTACCGAACCCCGAGCCAGATCGCCGCTGCCGCCGAGTCCATGGCGATTTCTCACGGCCTTCCGGTCACACCTTCTCGCGCCGTTCGCGCGAGCGAGTGGCCGATCGAGGTCGTGACTGATGCCGCGGATGCCGTGCGCCGCGACCGCGCGCTGGCCGCGGGGGGCACCCTGGCGGTGATCGTCGTCGAGTCGGGGATCGAGCGACTCGCCGAGGATCTTTCAGCCGAGTTCGGCGCTGCCGTCGGCCTCGGTCGGACCGGTCTCAGGCGGGAGATCGCGCTCATCACTCCGCAGGAGGCGAAGGGTCTCGAGTTTGACGCCGTCGTCGTCGTCGACCCGGCGGGCGTCGTGGCGGCATCCGAGCGCGGGGCTGGCGCCCTCTATGTGGCGATGACCCGCGCGACGCAGCGCCTCTACCTGGTCGCGGATGGCGACCTGCCCACCGGCATCGTCGAGCCGGTTCGCCAGTTGGCCAGCCCTCGAGTAGGCCGGTAACCACAATGGACCCCGGTCGGGGCGCGGCCACCCTAGGCTGTGAGCATGTCTTCCTTCCTGGCTCTTGACCCCCA
>JAYTEZ010000028.1:0-1834 GCA_043734805.1 Microbacteriaceae bacterium | reverse complement strand
CCTATGAACCTGCCCAGCCCGGCGGCGGGGCGCGTGGCGGGCGGACGCGCCGAACGTCAGCGCCGTCCGTCAGCGCCGTTTCGGCCGGTCCCGGCGGTGGCGATCCTCGACATTCCTGACCTTCACCATGATGCCCGTGGCGATGAAGACGAGGGCAGCGGCGAACTGAAGCGCGACCCAAACCTGTCCGGCGAGCGAAAGCGGCCAGACCGGATTCCACACGACAGCGATCGCGGCAAGACCGATGATCCACCACCACTGCTTCGCCTGGAACGAAAAGACGCAGAGGATGAGCGCCAGGATGCTCACCCCGAAGCGGATGAACAAATAACCGCCCGGATTGTCGAGCAGGGCAAGACCGGCGAGGAGCACGACGGCACCCAGTATCCCGGGTGCGAGGGCCGGCCTTGTGAACTCCGGGGTGGGGTATGACGTCATGGTTCCATTCTGTCGCGACCGGCCGGGGGATGCGGATGAGAGACAATGATGGGATGTCGGATCCCGTGGCCAACCTGCAGGCGCTCGTGCGGCTGCCGACCATCTCCCGACTGGACCCGAAAGACACGGACTGGGCACCATTCCGCGCGTTCGTCAACCTGTTGCCGATCCTTTATCCCGCGACGCATGGGGCGCTCGACCGCGAGTTCGTCAACGACTATTCGATGCTCTATCGCTGGAAAGGGCGCACCGACGGCCCGCCTACCGTGCTCATGGCCCACTTCGACGTGGTGCCTGCCACCGAGGAAGGCTGGACCCATCCGCCGTTCTCGGCCACGCTCGTTGGTGAGGAGGACGAGCAGCTCATCTGGGGTCGCGGCACGCTCGATGACAAGGGCGCGCTCGTGTGCGTGCTCGAGGGCGTCGAGGCGCAGGTGCTGGCCGGGCACGCTCCCGAGCGCGACGTCTACCTGAGCTTCGGCCACGACGAGGAGACCGAGGGCAGCGGCGCTCGCGCGATCGTCGACCTGCTTGAGTCCCGCGGCATCCGTCCCGGCCTCGTGCTCGACGAGGGCGGTGCCATCGTCGAGAACATCTTCCCGGGGGTGAGCGGTCCGATCGCCGTGGTCGGGGTGAGCGAGAAGGGAATTCTCACCCTCACTCTCACCGTCAATCAGGACGGCGGGCACGCGTCGACCCCGCCGAGGCTCACGGCCACGGCGCGGCTCGCGACGGCGATCGTGCGGCTGAACAACCGGCCGTTCCGGGCGGGATTCACGCCAACGACACTCGAAATGATCCGCACGCTCGGCGCACACGCCAGCAATCCGATCAAAGCGGTGTGCACGAACCTGTGGCTCACGAAACCCCTGCTGCTCGCGCTCTTCGGCCGGCTCAGCGCCGAAACCAACGCGATGATCCGCACCACCCAGGCGGTCACCATGCTGAGTGGAAGCCAGGCCGCGAACGCGCTGGCGGAGCGCGCGGTGGCGACCGTCAACATCCGGGTCGCCATCGACTCATCGGTCGCCGACGCCGTCGAGCACGTGCGGAAAGCGGTGAATGACCCGGTCGTCAGGATCGACACGCTGTCCCCGAACGAGCCATCATTGGTCTCACCGACGAGCGGACGCGCGTGGGATCTGGTGCGATCCACCATCGAGGAGAACTTCCCGGGCACGATCGTTACCCCATACGTCATGATGGCCGCGAGCGACAGTCGGCACTACACGCGAATCAGCGATTTCGTCTACCGCTTCGGCCCGTTCGAAATGTCGAAGGCGGAGCGCGGCACCCTGCACGCCATGGACGAACGGATGCACGTCGCAACGTTCCTGCGCGGCGTCGAGTTCTACACGCGCCTCATCGGCAAGCTGTAACTCGTGTCGCGGCTGGC
>JAYTEZ010000027.1:0-7829 GCA_043734805.1 Microbacteriaceae bacterium | reverse complement strand
ACTCTCATGAAGTCCGGAGCGAAGCTGACCTCGCGACCGCGCTCAAGCAGGGTGTCGCGCAGTTTCTCATCGCGGGAACCGTTGCGGATGTACCACTGCCGGGTCGAGACGATCTCGAGCGGCTTATCGCCCTTCTCGAAGAACTTGACGGCGTGGATTATCGGCTTCGGGTCGCCGATCATTTCGCCGCTCGCCCTGAGCAGTTCGACCACCTTCGCCTTGGCGCTGAACACCGTTTTGCCGGCAAGCTCCGCGTAGGCACTCGTCGCCCTCTCGCCGATGATCACATCCGGTGCGTCCCCCAGGATGCGGCCGTCGCGCCCGATGATGGTGCGGTTGGGGAGATCGAGCTCGCGCCACCAGACGACATCGGTCACGTCGCCGAAAGTGCAGACCATTGCGATACCCGAACCCTTGTCCCTTCGGGCGAGGTGATGGGCGAGCACCGGCACCTCGACGCCGAACAGGGCAGTGGTGACGGTGGTGCCGAAGAGGTGCTGATAACGCTCGTCATCCGGATGCGCCACGAGTGCCACACAGGCGGGCAGCAGTTCCGGCCGCGTGGTCTCGATCTGGATGTCGCCGCTCGGGTTATCCGACGAGGGGGCGCCGTGGAACACAAGCCGGTGATAGGCGGCTGGCTGGTCTTTGTCTTCGAGTTCGGCCTGCGCGACCGCCGTGCGGAAGGTCACATCCCAGAGGGTGGGGGCATCCGCCTGGTAAGCCTCGCCGCGGGCGAGATTGCGCAGGAACGCGCGCTGCGCCGCGGTCTGCGCCTGGTCGCCGATGGTGCGGTAGGTGAGCGAATAGTCGACGCTCAAGCCCAGCTTGCGCCAGACATCCTCGAACTGTTTCTCGTCTTCGACGGTGAGGCGCTCGCAGAGCTCGACGAAGTTGCGACGGGAGATCGGCAACTGGTCGGCGGCCTTGCTGCTCGAATTTTCGCCCCCTTCGAGTGGCGGGATCAACGTCGGGTCGTAGGGGAGCGATGGGTCGCAGCGCACACCGTAGTAGTTCTGCACGCGGCGCTCGGTCGGCAGGCCGTTGTCGTCCCAGCCCATCGGGTAGAAGATGCTCTTGCCACGCATGCGCTGGTAGCGGGCGATGAGGTCCATGTGGGTGTAGCTGAAGACGTGGCCGATGTGCAGGCTGCCGGATGCGGTGGGCGGGGGGGTGTCGATGCTGAACACGTTGTCGCGAACGGCGGAAGCCCGATCGAATCGGTGGGTTCCTTGCTCCTGCCAGGCGGCATCCCATTTGGCTTCGAGCCCCTCGAGGACTGGCTTTTCCGGGATGGCAGCGGCCATGGTTTTCTCCGATTCGATATATACGGCACCGAGTCGGTGATGAGGTGCCTGAGTGTGGGGTTCTGACGACCAATCTACAGGCGGATGCCGGCTGGCCAAGTCAAAGGAATTGTTCGAGAACCCCGAAGAGCCACCTAAGCTGCCACTACATTAATGCCCAACCCCAGAAGAACCGTCGTGAACGCACTAACTCTGGCCACTGCCCGCACGATCATTGCCGCCGCGGAAAAGCGGGCGGAAGAAATCGGCCAGCCGATGAACATCGCCGTCGTCGACGGCGGCGGTAACCTCATCTCGCATGTCCGAATGGACGGCGCCTGGCTTGGCAGCATCGACATCTCCATCAACAAGGCCTTCACGTCCCGAGCCTTCGATATCCAGACCAAGGACCTGGGAGACAATTCGCAACCGGGACGGCCAGGTTGTCGGTGCGATCGGTGTCAGCGGTGGATCCGGTGAGCAGGACAAGTCAGTTGCAGAGGCTGGCGCCGCCGCCCTCTGAGCCCGTTCGCGGGCGGTTCCGTGCAGGAACCGCCCGCACCGGTGGAATCGCACGGGTGCGGGGGCATCGGGATCGGGTGATGGAGTTCGAGAAGCAGCAGTCGGGAGCGACTGTTCTGCAGACCACGGGGGTAACCGGTCGCGGGATAGAATTGTTCAACAGGCGCCGATCCGGTTATCACCGGGGAGCCTCCGGAAGAGCGGTATGCACTGGTAAACAGGGTGCGGGCCAGGTAGAACCGGACGATCGGGGCACGTCACGCTCGTGAAGTTGAGTGGCTCCAGGCGCCGAGATATCGGCGCCGGGTTGCAAGCGGGGTGGTATCGCGGCAGGGTCGAAACGGCACCTGTCGTCCCCGCAATGAGTGCAACAGCCCTGGAGAAACATGACCTACCCGCGCGAGGCCAGCCACAATGACGCCGGCGAGAAGAATGCTGCGCCGCTGAGCGCATCCCCGAGCTTTCCGGCGATCGAGCAGGGCATCCTCGCGTTCTGGAAGAGGGATGGCACCTTCCAGTCGTCGATCGATCAGCGCGCGGGCGCTCCGGAGTGGGTCTTCTACGACGGCCCGCCGTTTGCCAACGGCCTGCCGCACTATGGCCACCTGCTCACCGGCTACGCAAAAGACCTCTTCCCGCGCTTCCAGACAATGCGCGGAAAGCAGGTACACCGTCGGTTCGGTTGGGACACCCACGGCCTTCCCGCAGAGCTTGAGGCGATGCGCCAGCTTGGCATCACCGAGAAGCACCAGATCGAAGAGATGGGCATCGCGACCTTCAACGAGAAGGCCCGGGAGTCGGTTCTCGAGTACACCGCGGAATGGGAGGCCTACGTCACCCGGCAGGCGCGCTGGGTCGACTTCGAGAACGACTACAAGACGCTCGACATCACCTACATGGAGTCGGTGATCTGGGCCTTCAAACAGCTCTATGACAAGGGCCTCGCCTACGAGGGATTTCGCGTTTTGCCCTACTGCTGGCACGACGAGACCCCGCTCTCAAACCATGAGTTGCGGATGGACGACGATGTCTACCGGATGCGGCAGGACCAGTCCGTGACCGTCACCTTCCCGCTCGACGGCGCCAAAGCGGAAAGCCTGAACCTGACCGGGGTCAAGGCTCTCGCCTGGACGACAACGCCGTGGACGCTCCCGACCAACCTCGCGCTCGCCGTCGGGCCCGCGATCGAATATGCGGTCGTGCCGAGCGGGCCGCTCGGGGCATCCGATGGTTCTGCCGAGGGCGTCGCGGAATTTCTCCTCGCGGCTGACACGGTCGCGTACCACGCGAAAGATCTCGGCTATTCAACACCAGAGGCGGCAGTGGCAGCGGTGAGCCGCGTCATCCTGGGCGCCGAGCTTGCGGGCGTCACCTATGACCGACTCTGGGACTATTACGCCGACCAGGAGACCTGGGGTACCGAGAACGCCTGGCAGATACTGGTAGCGGACTATGTCGCGACCGGCGAGGGCACCGGCATCGTGCACCAGGCCCCCGCTTACGGCGAAGACGACCAAATCACCTGCGCGGCAGCCGGCATCCCGGTCATCGTCTCGATCGACGACGGCGGCAAATTCCTGCCCGTGATTACGGATGTTGCGGGGCTGCAGGTCTTCGACGCGAACAAGCCGCTCACTCAGAAGCTGCGCGCCGACGGTCGGCTCCTCCGCGTCACGAGCTACGAGCACAGCTATCCGCACTGCTGGCGCTGCAAGAACCCGCTCATCTATAAGGCGGTCTCGAGCTGGTTCATCCGGGTCACCGAGTTTCGGGGCCGCTTGGAGGAGCTCAACCGGGACATCAACTGGGTTCCGGAGAACGTCAAGGACGGCCAGTTCGGCAAGTGGATCGGCAATGCCCGGGACTGGTCGATCTCGCGCAACCGCTACTGGGGTTCGCCCATCCCGATCTGGAAGAGCGACGACCCCGAATACCCACGAGTGGATGTTTACGGCTCGCTCGACGAGCTGAAGCGCGACTTCGGCGCGTTGCCGACCAACGCGGAAGGCCAGACCGACCTGCACCGCCCGTTCATCGACGAGCTGACCCGACCGAATCCGGATGACCCGACCGGGAGATCCACGATGCGCCGCATCGACGACGTGCTCGATGTCTGGTTCGACTCCGGGTCGATGCCGTTCGCGCAGGTGCATTACCCCTTCGAGAACGCGGAATTCTTCGAGGACCACAACCCGGCCGACTTCATCGTCGAATACATCGGGCAGACCCGCGGCTGGTTCTACACGCTCCATGTTCTCTCGACCGCGCTTTTCGACCGGCCCGCTTTTAAAAACGTGATCGTGCACGGAATCGTGCTCGGCAGTGACGGCCAGAAGATGTCAAAATCGCTGCGCAATTACCCGGATGTCTCCGAAGTCTTCGACCGGGACGGCGCGGACGCGATGCGCTGGTACCTCATGTCGTCGTCCGTCATCCGCGGTGGCAACCTCGTAGTCACCGAGGAGGGGATTCGCGAGGGAGTGCGCCAGCTCATGCTGCCGCTCTGGAACAGCTACTACTTCTTCACGCTCTATGCGAATGCCGGGGGCTACACCGCCATCTGGCGCACCGACTCGACCAACGTACTCGACCGCTACCTCCTCGCCAGGACCCGGCAGCTCGTGCTCGACGTCACGACCCACCTCGAGAACCTCGACAGCCCGCTGGCCGCCGCGGCCTTGCGCGACTTCGCCGACGTGCTCACCAACTGGTATGTGCGGCGCAGCCGCGAACGGTTCTGGTCGGGCGACACCGAGTCTGTCGAGGGGCGGCAGGCCTTCGACACGCTGTATACGGTGCTCGAAACCCTCGCTCGCCTCGCAGCGCCACTCCTGCCTCTCGTGACCGAGCAGGTCTGGAAGGGGCTCACCGGCGGGCGCAGCGTGCACCTCGAGGACTGGCCAGTCGCGGCGTTGTTCCCCGAGGACGACGTGCTCGTCGTGACCATGGATCGGGTGCGCGAGATCGCATCGTCCGGGCTCGGGCTGCGCAAGGTGACCGGCCTGCGGGTGCGACTACCCCTGGCGGAACTGACCGTGGTCAGCGACAACGCGACCGCCCTGCACGCCTTCTCGGACATCCTGCGCGACGAACTCAACGTCAAGGCGGTCGTGCTTCGCGAACTCGCGGAGGAGAGCCTCGCCGAGTTCGGGATCACTCGAAAGCTGACCGTGAACTCGCGCGCCGCCGGCCCTCGCATCGGCAAGCAGGTGCAGCAGGTGATCACGGCGGCGAAGCTCGGTGACTGGAGCCCGAACGGGACGAGCGTCTCTGTGGGCGGCGTCGAGTTGCTGCCGGGGGAGTTCGACCTCGAACTCCAGGCGGCGACCGACGCTCAGGCCATCACGTTCCTGCCTGGCGGCGGATTCGTGCTGCTCGACACCCAGACCACCTGGGAACTCGAGGCCGAGGGGCTCGCCCGCGACCTCATCCGAGCGGTGCAGGATACCCGCAAGGGCGCCGGCCTCAGGGTGAGCGATCGAATCGACCTGACACTTTACTTTTCGTCAGACTCGGAGTGTGCTGGAGTGCAGCCATTCTCGAGGACGATCGCGGAGGAGACCTTGGCGACCACAATCGATCTTGTGCAGACCGAGAGCGACAATGTTGAAGCCTTCGCAGCCCAACACGGGCGGGCGGGCGGGTTCCGGTCGCTCGTGCAGAGCGGCCAGTACGCCAACACCGGCGACGTGCTCGTCGAAATAACCATCCATGGAGCAGGTATCGATGTCTAAGAACTCGAAGTCACACGACCCCGCCGCACAGGATCCCGAACTGAGCGACGACGCGCTGTTCCAGAAGGATGCCGACCGGGTCTACGACGAGATGCTTGCCCGCATCGGCGAGGCGAACCCTCAGCCGCGACTCGCTCCGACGCGCAGGGTCGTCGAGCTGCTTGGCGACCCGCAACGGTCGTACCCGATCATCCACGTGACCGGCACGAACGGCAAGACCTCGACCAGCCGCATCGCCGAAAGCATCCTGCGCGCCTACGGGCTGCGCACCGGGCTCCTCACCAGTCCCCACCTCGTGCGTGTGAATGAGCGCATCGTGATCGACGGCGAGCCCATCTCGAACGAGGCGTTCGTCATCAACTACCGAGACATCCAGCCGTATCTCCGCATGGTGGATGCCGAGCTTGAGGCCGCGGGCGAGCTTCCACTGACCTTCTTCGAGGCCTTCACAGCGCTGGCGTTCGCGAGCTTCGCGGATGCACCGGTGGATGTCGCCGTGATCGAGGTCGGCCTCGGCGGCGAGTGGGATTCCACCAACGTCGGGGACGGCCAGATTGCCGTGTTCACCCCGATTTCGCTCGATCACACGGCTCGACTCGGCAACACGGTTGCACAGATTGCAGCCACGAAAGCGGGCATCATTAAGCCGGCGTCCTCCGTCGTGACCGCTCTTCAGCCGGCAACGGCTCTCACCGAGCTCGAGCGAGCGAGCGAGCTCATGGAGTCGACCATCGCCGAGCAGGGCGTAGCATTCGAATTGCTCTCGAACACCGTCGCAGTTGGCGGGCAGGTCGTCTCGGTTCGCGGGCTTGCCGGCACCTACAACGACCTGTTCCTGCCGCTGTTCGGCGACCACCAGGCGCAGAACGCGACCGTCGCCATTGCCGCCGTCGAGTCATTCCTTGGTGGTGGAGACCAGCCGCTCGTCGGTGACGTGCTCGCCGAGGGGCTCGCCACCGCATCCTCTCCCGGCCGACTGCAGGTCATCGGCATCGAGCCGACCGTCATTGTCGACGCTGCGCACAACCCCAACGGCGCCGAGTCGCTCGCGAAGGCGATTGGCAGCTACTTCACCTTCGACGAGGTGGCCATCGTGATCGGCGTGCTCGCCGAGAAGGATGCCAGAGGCATCATCGGCGCGCTGCTCCCGGTCGCCGCCCGCTTCCACGTGACGGCGTCGAGTTCGGACCGAGCGGTGCCCGTCGATGAGCTCGAGAAAATCGTGCTCGAGATCGCCAACGAGGTCGCCAGCTACCCGTTTGACTCGCTCCAGGAAGCCGTCGCAACGGCGCGCGACTGGGCGAGCGATGCGCCTCGCCGCGGGGTCGTCATCACCGGTTCCATCACCCTCATCGGTGACGTGCTCGTGCTCGCCGAGCGTGAGGGCTGGAAACGGTGAGCGAGCCGACAGCGACGCGCGTCCCTCGAGCACGATCACGCCAGGCCCGATCGGCGACCGAATCGCTCCTGTCGATCGTGCTGCTGCTCGAGGCGATCCTGGTCTTCTTCGTGACCCTCGTTATCTTCGGGCTGCGGCTACTTCCCGCAAGCGCGGCGTTCGGCGGGGGAGCGGTCCTGTTCGTCGTCCTGCTCGTCGTCGGTCGGCTCGTGCGCTTCCCGTTCGGTGTCTGGTTCGGCTGGGTGATGCAGGCCGTGCTCATCACGGTCGGCGTTCTTGTGCCGCTCATGTATTTCATCGGCGTCGTTTTTCTCGCTATCTGGAGCTATTGTTTCGTCGTCGGTCGGCGTCTCGACCGTCGTAATGCGCACACCATCACAACCGCCACTGATCCATCCACCACTGATCCATCCACCACCGACCCATCCACTACTGAGGAGTCGTAATGAGTACCGTTGAAGAAACCCTTGTCCTGATCAAGCCGGATGGCGTCTCCCGCAACCTGACCGGTGAGATCCTGCGCCGTATCGAAGCCAAGGGCTATCAGCTCATTGACGTGAA
Source organism: Microbacteriaceae bacterium (assembly GCA_043734805.1). Lineage (GTDB taxonomy): Bacteria > Actinomycetota > Actinomycetes > Actinomycetales > Microbacteriaceae > Lacisediminihabitans. Next base: position 327 of record JAYTEZ010000027.1, on the reverse strand, counting down.
GATGCTGCAGGCCGACCGCGAACTGCTCGCAAAGCACTACGAGGAGCACCAGGGAAAGCCGTTCTACGAACCCCTCGTCGAGTTCATGGAGAGCGGCGCCGTTGTGGTACTGCGCATTGTGGGCGAGCGCGTGATCGAGGGTTTTCGCCTTCTCGCCGGCACCACGGATCCGACCACGGCGGCGCCGGGAACGATCCGCGGCGACCTTGGTCGCGACTGGGGGCTCAAGGTGCAGCAAAACCTCGTTCACGGCTCTGATTCCGTCCAGTCCGCGGAGCGCGAACTGGCCCTCTGGTTCGACTAACGCGCCCGCCCGGCTGCCACGGC
>JAYTEZ010000026.1:0-5950 GCA_043734805.1 Microbacteriaceae bacterium | reverse complement strand
TCCCGATCTTCGTCCTCGGGCGAGACCATCTCGATCTTGAAGCCGAGCTCGTTACCGAGGATGTCGAAGGTCGCTTCGTCGAGCGATTCCGTCGCCGTTGCCATCTGTCCAAGGTGGAACAGCACGGTCACCAGATTGCCGGGGCTTGTGTCGATCTTGTCGGCGAAGTCGGTAATCGAAGCGCCGCGGCGAAGACGGATGACCATCTTGCCGTCACCGCGGGGAACGCTGACGCCACCGAGCGACGGGGCTTCGCGCAGCTCAAACTCTGCCCTCTTTGTGCGCTTGGACTTGCGTGCCTTGCTCTTGCCGCCACCGCGACCGAATGCGCCGGCTGTGCCGCCGCCCGGTCCGCGGCCGCGACCGCCGCCGCCCGCTGGGCGATTGGGGCCGAAGTTGGAACCGGGGGCTCCTGCGGCGGGCGCTCCAGCCGGACGGAAACCGCCGGCACCGGCTGGGCGTGCCCCGCCGGGGCCACCGGGACGCTGGAATCCGGTTCCGGCTGCGCCCGGACGCTGGCCGAAGCCGCCAGGTCGCTGGCCCTGTCCCGGTCCGCCGGGACGCGGGATGCCTGGTCGTGGCGCTGCGGGGCGCGGGATGCCGCTCGGCGATGCCGCCGGGCGGGTGTTCATGCCCTGGCTGCTGGCGTACGGGTTGTTACCGGGACGGGGAGCTCCGGGACGTTGCATGCCCTGGGTGCTCGCAAAGGGGTTGTTGCCCGGACGTGCCGCTGGCGGACGCGGAATGCCCGTGCCCTCAGACGACGGCTCGGACGGCGACGGCACTGACGGCACGGGCGGTACCGGTGACTCGACGACCGGAGCCGCTGACGGGGCCGGGGCTGACGGTGTCGGTGCTGCCGGTGCCGGTGCCGGGGCTTCGGAGGCCGGAGGGGTTGCCGGAGCGACCGATTTCTCCGGTGCCTTGATTCCCTCTGCTTCGAAAGCAGCCCGAAGCTTTCGCGCTACGGGGGGTTCGATGCTTGAGGAAGGACCCTTGACGAATTCGCCCATTTCCTTGAGCTTCTCAAGGGCCTTCTTGCTGTCAATGCCGAGTTCTGCTGCGATCTCGTGCACGCGTGGTTTTGCCACAATTCTCCTTCTCGGGCCAACTTCCCGATTAGGAAGCCGGCTTTAGTTCTGGATGGGACTCATTTCGAGCCGCTCATTAGAGGGTTCTCATTAGTTGGTCACTATGCCGTTCAGCCTGTTCTTCGGGGCGCCTCATTGGGGGCGCCGACTGGTGTGAGTAGTGCGTGTTGCAGGGCATCCGTTTCGAGCGCGCCCTCGATCCGGAGCGCACGGCCAAAGGCCTTGCGTTTGATCGAGGTTTCGACACACTCAAGGGTGGGATGCACCCAGGCGCCTCGACCGGGAAACGTTGCGGACTGATCCACAACAGCTTTGCCGTTTTGCGCGACTACCCTCGCGAGGGAGGATTGGTCGGCACGCTGTCGGCAGCCAAGGCAGGTTCTTACGGGGTTCATTCTAACCCTTTCTACACAACAACTCCTCGCGCAGCTTCATTCCGAGCGCACCGGCGACCGTGAGATTCTTATGATCGGCCCTTCGCGAGCATCCGAACGGGCCGATTGCGGGATCTCACCGCCGAGCCGGCGAGATCAGTCCGACTCGAGGATGCTGTCGGGCTGGATGTCGATTCTCGCGCCCGTCAGCTTGGCGGCGAGGCGGGCATTCTGGCCCTCCTTGCCGATCGCGAGGGAGAGCTGGTAGTCCGGCACGAGGGCACGAACGGCTTTCGTCGACGCGTCAATCACGTACGACGACGTTACCTTCGCCGGCGACAGGGCATTGCCGACAAAGGTCGCGAGATCCTCGTGATAGTCGACGATGTCGATCTTCTCGTTGTTGAGTTCCGCGGTGACCGCGCGAACGCGCTGGCCCATCTCGCCGATGCAGGCACCCTTCGCGTTGACGCCAGGCTCGTTGGCTCGCACCGCGATCTTGGTGCGATGTCCGGCTTCTCGAGCGAGCGAGACGATCTCGACGACTCCGCTCGCAATCTCCGGAACCTCGAGCGCGAACAGCTTGCGGACGAGGGACGGATGGGTGCGCGAGACCGTGATCTGAGGTCCCTTGAGCCCCCTGCTCACGCTCGTCACGTAGACCCGGATGCGGGAGCCGTGCGCGTAGACCTCGCCCGGCACCTGCTCCTCCGGAGGCAGGATCGCCTCGACCGTTCCGAGGTCGACGTGGATCATTCGCGGGTTGGGACCCTGCTGGATGACGCCAGCCACGATGTCGCCCTCGCGCCCCTTGAACTCGCCGAGCACCTTGTCGTCACCGATGTCGCGCAGTCGCTGATTGATGACCTGCTTGGCGGCGAATGCGCCGATCCGGCCGAAATCGCTCGGCACATCCTCAGCCTCGCCGATGACCTCACCCGCGTCATTGAGCTCCGGCACGAGGATGCTCACGTGGCCGGTCTTGCGGTCGAGTTCGACCCGGGCCAGGGGGTTGCCGTCTTTGCTCTCCGGCCCTCCCGTGTGCTTGAGATAGGCGGTAAGGATCGCCTGCTCGATGATCACTACGAGTTCGTCGAACGGAATTTCGCGTTCGCGCTCCATGAGACGCAGCACGCTCAGATCGATGTCCACTGAGGGCCTCCACTATTCAACTGGTCCGTCGTGCACTCACCGCGCGCACGACGTATCCCTCTAATTTAGCAGCCCGCCCAGCGCCCCGATCGCCCCGAACCGTATGCCCGAGTAGGTCGAGCTCTCACAAATGGCTCCATAGATCGCGATTTGAATGCATTCGTGCAGATTTGAGGACCCTACGTCGAAGATCGCGGAATGGCGATGCTAAAATAGCGATCGACACTCTTTCTCGGATGACGCGGTGCACTCGCGCTATGAACGCTTCGCGGTCGAACCCGAGATCGTCTGCGGTCACACGGATCACGCGCCATCCTGCTGTCTCGAACTTCTCCCGACGCGAGATATCGGAGCGGAACCTTCGCTTATTGAGCCGATGTTCCTCCCCCTCGTACTCCAGCACGATCTTCCACTCGTGCCAGGTGAGATCAGCGTGGAGCGTCAGCTTTCCATCGTCGACGAGGGTCGGGATGTTGATGCCCGGCTCGGGAAAACCTTCGGCAACAAGCACGAGGCGCAGCAACGACTCTGGCCGGGAATCGACATCAATTCGAAGTCGCGAGAGCGCCCAATTCGCGGTGATCGTTCCCCGACGCCGGGCCGACCGCACAACCGCAGCCTCAAGCGCGGCAAGCGTTGACAGGGGTTGCTGCCGTGACCCACCCCACTGGCGTCGGCCTGAGATGAGGTAATCACCGGCCGCAACGAGGTCTTCCCGGCTCAGCACTGACGCCAGTTGGAACCACAGGTCAGCGACCCCGACCACGGGCAATCCGAGTTGGAGGCCGGTCGTCATCCCAACGTCGACGAATGCGTGCCCGACCACCCCGCGATATCGCGGCGCAGCCTTCGATGAGGCGGCCCGCGCCGCAAGGGTCACGACGTGTAGCGGGGACGGCAGCACCCACTCGGGAAGCGGAACTCCGAAAAGGAGCGCGGCGGTGAAGTGGCTGAAGAATTGTCCAGCCACCATCACCGGTTCGAACGCCCGGCAGAGTCCGAGCACGGAGTCGAGGTCGATTCCCACGCAATACGCGCCATGAAACGGATGTCCGACATCCCTTCCGCGGAGTCGGCCGCGCCCCAGCCCGTGGAAGTCGGTATCACCGGAGAGGAATGAGGCGCCATTCAGATGACTCGGAATTGGTATTTTTCGAGGCATCCGCCCACCATCGCGCAGAACGCGTTCGGCGCACTGGAGTTATCCCCATGCTGGTCACGTGCACAGGTCGAAACTGCACAAATGGCTCCGACAATGCGACTTTGGAGCCATACGTGCAATCTCGGCGATAAGCAGCGCCGGCGCCCGCGGAGGCTAGAGGAGCGAGTTGACTGCCGCGACGACCTGGCAGCGCCGAGCACCACGAAGGTGAGGGTGCAGAGTGCCATTACGGCGTTGCTGAAGACACGGCTGCGCCATTCGCGTGGCGTGCGCTTCGTTTTGAGCAGCCAGAGCAGCGTGAGCGAGAGGAACGGCATGAACAGGGCACCGAGCACGCCTTAGGTGATGATCGGGCCAACCGGTTCATCGAGGAAGAGCAGCGCAATCGGTGGAATGGTCAGCCAGAGAAGTAGGACCGGTAGTACTTTCCGCCGAACCTGCGGCGCGGGTCGTCTTCGTGAATTTTGCGGATTTCGCCCCAGAAGTCGGCGAACATCAGCGAGACACCGTTCCACACTCCGAGAATCGACGATAAGGATGTCTCGAAGAATCCAATGAGAAAGAAAAACGACATGAACGCGCCGCCGTGTCCCTCGAGGATGTCGGCGAGCCGTAGGAGTGCCCTGTCGCCTGTGCTGAGCTCGATATTCGCCGAGTAGAGCAGCTCGGCGCCGACCACGAGCATCGCGACGACGAAGATGCCCGAACGACGTAGGCGATCGAATTATCGAGGCGCACGACACGCATCCACCTGCCGCTCGCCCAGCCCTTCTCCCGCAGCCAGTAGCCGTACACGGCGAGGATGATCGTTCCACCGGCACCGCCGGCGCGACCGAGGGTGTAGATCGCTCCGTTGTCCGGGATGACGAGGGGAAGCGCCGAAAACGACATCTCCGCCGCGCCATAGACGAATCCCGGATCAGGATGTAGGGGCCGAAGTACCAGGTGGTCCATCGTCCGAAGCTCTTCCAACCCTGGAAGGTTGTCTTATCGGTCGAGAGTGAGAACCGGCCTGCTCCTTCCACGAGGAAGATCTTGATGACGCAGCCGATGGCTGCGGCCCGGAGCAGCGTGTACCCGTAGAGTGAACCGGCGGCGAGGGTGGCGACGAGGCCACCCGTGCCGATCCAGGTCGCCGCAACCAGCAGGCCCGGCCCGATGATGCGCCACCGTTTCGTCGAAACTTGCTCGAGCGTGCCGCTGGCCGTGAACCTGTCACCCGTGCGCGTCATCGTGGCAGCCCCCGAACGAATGTGCTGGCGCGGGGATTATGGGCGTGATAACAGGTCGAGATTGCATGAACGGCTCCAACACCCGATTCGTGGAGCCATTCGTGACGTTTCGACCCTGCCCAGACTCGGCCGGACGGGTCAGGCGAGAGCGGCGATGGCCCTCGTCACGTCCGCAATGGCGATCGCGGTGCGCTCCCCCGTGCGGCGGTCCCAGAGTTCGACGGCGCCGTCCGCAACACCCTTACCGACGATCACGATCACGGGCACGCCGATCAGCTCTGCATCGCCGAACTTCACACCCGGCGAGACCTTCGGCCGGTCGTCGAAGAGCACGTCGTTGCCCGCCGCTTCGAGTTCCGCGACGAGTTTCTCCGCGGCCTCGTGTACTTCCGGCTCCTTCGTTGCCGCGACCACGTGCAGGTCGAACGGGCTGACGTTCCTCGGCCAGATGAGGCCCTTTTCGTCGTGGTTTGCCTCCGCAATGACCGCGAGGATGCGGGTGACCCCGATACCGTATGACCCCATCGTCACGGTGACGAGCTTGCCATTCTCGTCGAGAACCTTGAGGCCGAGCGCGTCGGCGAACTTGCGACCGAGCTGAAACACGTGTCCGATTTCCATGCCGCGAGCAAGCTCGACCGGCCCCGATCCGTCGGGGGCAGGATCCCCGGCCAGCACCTCAGCGACCTCGACCGTGCCGTCCGACACGAAATCGCGGCCAGCAACGAGTCCGAACACGTGCCTGCCATGCTGGTTCGCGCCAGCGATCCAGACGGATCCGTCCGAAACACGAGGGTCGACCAGGTACCGGATGCCCGTTGCGGAGCTGCGTTCATCCCCAGTGGCGCCGAACATCGCGCCATCCGCCGTCCAGGGTCCAATGTAGCCCTTGACGAGGCCCGGATTTGTCGCAGTTGATGGATACCGCGCGAAGTCCTG
>JAYTEZ010000025.1:0-3822 GCA_043734805.1 Microbacteriaceae bacterium | reverse complement strand
AGAGGGTCACGCCGTTCGCATCCGCGCTCGTGACGCGAGCAGAGGTGCGAACAAGCACTCCCCTCCTCTCGAGGTCGCGCCCGAGCGCTTCGATAAGTTCGAACATCCCACCGACGATGCCCGACACCGCCGAACCGGCAGGTGCCGCATCCCTCAGCTTCAACACAGCGTGCGCGAGGGACCCGGTGCTGAGCATCGCGGCACGGAGCCCGGGGGCGACGACATCGACGTCGAGGTCATTCGGATGGCGGGAGTGGATGCCCAGCGTGACCGGCGCCACCAGCTGCTCGAGTACGGCGCGGCCCATCCGACGGCGCACCAACCTGCCGAAGTTCTGCTCCTTCGACGCGACAAGTCCGGGCATCAGTTCGTCGAGCTGGGCGCGCAGGGCGGCCCAGAAACCAATAATGCCGATGACGTCGGCCGCAAGGGGTATCCCCGGGATGCCGAGCAGACCGGTCTTCGGCAAGGGAAACGCGGTGCCGTCAGTGGCAAGCAACCAGGCGCCCGCGGAGTTCGGACGCACCACGGATGCCTCGAGCCCGAGTGATCGTGCGAGGCTGGCCACGGTGTCCCGCCGGGTGGCGAAGCTCTCGGCGCCGGCATCCAGTTCGATCCCGGCGACCCAGTGGCGGGCAATCTTACCGCCGAGGCGATCCGATGCCTCGAGCACCGTCACGCGCATCCCACCGATCGCGAGTTCACGCGCGGCAACGAGCCCCGCGATGCCGCCACCGACGACGATCGCGCTAGGAATGGGCGAGCTCCACGATGCGCGTGAGCACGTCGGGATCGGTCTCCGGCGGCACTCCGTGGCCCAGGTTGAGCACGTGCGAGCAGGCAGCGCGGCCGCGCTCGATCACGTCGAGCACGTGGGCCTCGAGCACCGGCCACGGGGCGGCGAGCATTGCGGGGTTGATGTTGCCCTGCAGCGGAACGTCGGACCCGAGCCGCCGGGATGCCTCATCGAGCGGGATGCGGTCGTCGACCCCCATGACATCGGCGCCGATCGCGTGCATCGACCGCAGCAATTCACCGGTGCCGACACCGAAGTGCACTACAGGAACGCCAAGGCCTTTCAGGTGCGAGATCGCGCGCGCCGAAAACGGAGCCACCCGCGCCTCGTAATCGGTCACGGAGAGCGAGCCAACCCAGGAGTCGAAGAGCTGGGTCGCGCTCGCGCCTGCCATGACCTGGGCGCGGAGGAACGCTCCGGTGACGTCTGCCGCCCAGGTGAGGAGGGCATCCCAGGTGGTGGGATCGGCGTGCATGAGGGTGCGGGCGCGGAGATGGTCCTTCGACGGTCCCCCCTCGACGAGATACGCGGCGAGCGTGAACGGCGCGCCCGCGAAACCGATCAAGGGGGTTACGCCAAGCTCGGCGACTGCGCGAGCCACACCCTCGGCAATCGGAGCCAGGGCATCGGGGTCGAGGGGCCGGAGAGCCGCGACATCCGCTGCAGAACGGATCGGGGCACCGAGCACCGGACCACGGCCGGGCACGATGTCCACATCGACCCCGGCGAGCTTGAGCGGCACGACGATGTCGCTGAAGAAAATGCCGGCATCGACCCTGTGGCGACGGACCGGCTGCAGCGTGATCTCGCTCGACAACTCCGGGTTGAGGCACGCATCGAGCATTTCTGTGCCGATGCGCAGCTCGCGATATTCGGGCAGGGACCGACCGGCCTGCCGCATGAACCACACCGGCGTTGTCTCCGGGCGAGCACCCCGGTATGCGCGAATGAGGGGGGAATTGGCTGTTCGTCCGTCGATCAGGGGGTGATTGGCTGGGAGGTTCACGTATTTAAGTATGGTCGAAGCGCCTGAGAGCTTCGGACGCCACCGGGACCACCGTGCCGGACGTAAGCTTGGCAGGTGCTCCTGTGTCTCACCGCCAATCATCGCAACGCGAGCTTCGAGATTCTCGAGAAGCTCGCGATCGGTGCAGCGCGGGCGGCTGGCATCCTCGTCAACGACGGCAACGTCGTCTCCGGCGCCGTCGTACTGGCCACCTGCAATCGCTTCGAGGCGTACCTCGAGATCGACGGACCTCTCACCGACGCGAGTCGGACAGCGAGCACCACCGCGCTCGCGGTCGAGTACTCGGTGCGGGTCATCAGCGAGGCGAGCGGAATTGATCCGGATGCGCTGCGCGAGACCGTCACCGTGCTGTCCGGGGACTCGGTGGCCGAGCATCTCTTCGCGGTCTCCTCCGGTCTCGAATCTGTGATCGTCGGCGAGGACGAGATCGTCGGCCAGGTTCGGCGAGCTCTCGAGCAGGCGCGCGCGGCCGGCACAACGTCATCCGGTCTCGAACGGCTCTTTCAAAGGGCCGCGAACACCTCACGCGAGGTGAAGAACCAGACCGCGATCGGTGGGGCAGGGCGATCGCTCGTGCGACTCGGTCTCGAGTTGGCGTCGAGTCGCATCGCGGACTGGTCGGATTCGCGAGTCCTCATCGTGGGCACCGGCCACTACGCGGGCACGACCATCGCCGCCCTTCGCGACCGCGGTGCCGGCGACCTGACTGTCTTTTCTCCCTCCGGGCGCGCGGCACAATTCGCTCTCCGCCACGGGATCCAGGCGAGCACCGGCCTCGCCGATGCCCTCGCGTCGGCGACTGTTGTCATCACCTGCACCTCGTCCGAAACACCGGTGATCTCCGCCGCAGCGCTGACCGATGGACGCCGCCGCATCATCATCGACCTCGGCCTGCCGCGCAACGTCGATCCCGCCGTGGCCGGAGTCGAGGGTATCGAGCTGCTCGACCTTGAGACGATCAGCCTGCACGCTCCGCTCGAAGAACTGAGCGCGACGAGCGACGCTCGTGCGCTCGTCAGCGAGGCGGCATCCGAATTCGCGGCACACACGGCGGAGAAGCAACTGACCCCCGCCGTCGTTGCGCTTCGAACTCACGTGTTCGAACTGCTCGATGCCGAGATCGCACGCGCCCGTTCCCGCGGTGACGAAGGCGGTCGAATTGAAGCCGCCCTTCGACACCTCACCGGGGTGCTCTTGCACACGCCTTCCGTTCGGGCCAGGGAACTCGCTCGTGCCGGTGACGGTCGCTCGTTCAGCGATGCCGTCACGGCGCTCTTCGGCGTCGATCCCGGCGCCCCCGGTCCGGCCGCGACTCGCGACGACCTCCGCGCCTGAATCTCAGCCCTGCGTGAAGCTTGGGATACTTCTCGAGAACCGCTTTGCGCAGGAGCCCCGGCACGCGGAGGTGCCCCGCCCCCGACCCTGGTCGAAGACGGGGCACTGATCGAGCTAGACCGTTTCGCGCGGCTCGCGGCGCGGCTTCTTCATGAATAGGAATGCGGCACCGAGCATCAGTAATGCAGCAGCTCCCGTGAGGTATCCGGCGCTCCCGCTGGAACCCGTGAACGCGAGCGTCGTCAGATTAGCGCACGACGCAGTGAGCGACGCGATCGTGATCGCGAAGATGTTCTGGCCGTCAACGGCGTCGCCCGGACCGGCAACCGCGGTGACCTGGTAGGTGCCGGAGGCCATCGCAGTTTTGGCGGCGGTGAGCTTGATGCTGCCGATGAAGTAGCTCAAGCCATCTGCCGGGTCAATTCCGATGTATCCGCTGGTGACCCCGATCGAGGAGCACACCTGGTTGCCGAACGTCACGGATGCTGGCAACAACGCGTGCGTAGCAAGCTGACAGTTCGTGGGGCCCTTCGCGACCGTGCCCGACCATGACGTCACGCCGGTCCGCGTGAATCCCGGTTCGGCCGCGGCCGTGATCAGGTAGTCGCCAGCCGGCACCTCCGTCTTCGCGCCGGTCACCACGATGTTCGCGCCTGCGGGGGTT
>JAYTEZ010000024.1:0-4922 GCA_043734805.1 Microbacteriaceae bacterium | reverse complement strand
CTCGCCTCGAGATCGGCGGCATCCTTCGGTGCCTTGCCGGTCTTCCAGTCGACGATGCGGTAACGGCCATCGATCGAGTAGACGGCATCGAGCTTGCAGACAACGATCTCGCCGTCGAGGATCAGGTGGATTTCGATCTCCACCTCTTCCGGCTTCAGCGAGGCGAACTCCGAGCGCTCGAAAATGCCCCTGAGCCGCGCGAACTCTTCCGCCTCGACGGGTCGGCCATCGTCCAGGTCCGTCGGCACAGCGTCGAAGTCCGTCGGCAGGGCGTCGAGTTCCTCGGTCGCACCCCGCACCCCGTAGCGCTCCTCGACCCAGCGGTGAAACAGCGTTCCGAGGTTCGTCGCCCGGTAGGGCCGCTCCGGCATCGGGCGGCGGAGCGAGGCCGCAACGGATGCCGGGTCCGTGACGAAATCCTTGAATCGTGATGCGGGCACCCGGCTCGGCAACTCGACGAACTCGCTCGCGTCGAGTCGCCGACGTCGCTCCTCGATGAGCAGGTCGAGCTCGCGCTCCCACGGCCCGGCGGCTCCCGGGGTCGCAGCTCGCACCAGCTCTGCGGCCCGCTCGACCGCGGTCCGACGGCTGCCGAGGGGGTCGAGCGGCCAGGTGAACAGGTTCGCGGTTTCACCGAGCGGATTTTCGGCATGCACGCTCTCGAGCGGCAACTCGCCGATGACACCGGACTCCGCGAGCGGTAGGAGAAACGGGCTCGGATTTCGCGCCTTCCCCTGTCCCGCCCAGAACGATGCGGTGAGCAGGAGCGAATGCCGCGCCCTGGTCACCGCCACGTAGGCCAGTCGGCGTTCTTCGAGCACATGCCGCTCCCGCACTGCGGCCGCAAACTCTTTTTGGCTGTCGAGGAGCTCCTTGCGCGTCCCGATGCCCTCCCAGGGGAATTCCGGGAGTTCAGCAGCATCCCCGCGGAACTCATACGGTAGCGCGCCGAACGACAGCCAGCCGTTGAAACCTTCCCGGGGCGAGCCAGGCAATTCATCGTCAACCAGTCGCGGAACGACAACCAGATCCCACTCGAGACCCTTTGACCCGTGGATCGTGAGCAGCTGCACCGTGCCGGGTTCCGGATCCTCCGGACGCGGGGCGAGGCCGTCCCGCCATTCAGCTTCGCGGAGCCAGCCGAGAAACCCGCCGAGACTGGCGGAATCGTCGACCGCGAGATAGCCGTGCAGCGCGTCGATGAATGCCTCCATGTTCGCGCCCCCGAGTGAGCGGGTCTCGTTGGCTGCCACCTCGATGTCGAGCATCAGTTCCTGCTGGACGATTGTCACGAAGTCGATGAGGTCGAGGCCTCCCCGAGCGCGCAGTCGCGCGAGGGTGCGCCCGGCGTCGGACAGGCGTTTGCGGCCGACCGCGCTGAACCGTGACAGCATCGCGTGTCCGTCCCTGGACGTCGCGATGAAGTCCAGAGCATCGACGATCGACCCTCCCTCGCCCTCCGCGACAGAAGCGCGCATCCTGTCTTTGAGTTCAGCATCGATCGGTCGAAGCGCGTAGTCCAGATCCCGAAGTCGGGACGCGAGGCGGCCGAGTGCGTGCAGGTCCTTCGCGCCGATGCGCCAGCGCGATCCAGCGAGCAGGCGCACGAGCTCTGAGCCGGCCGTCGGATCGTTGATGGCCGTGAGCGCAGAGACCAGGTCCGCGATCTCCGGTTCGGCCATGAGCCCTCCGATGCCGAGCACGTGGAACGGCACGCCGTGCAGACGCAGTGCCTCGATGAAGACACCCTGCGTCCTGCGAGCACGGAACAACATCGCTGCGGTCGGCGGCGTCTGGCCACCGTTGTCGTCCGCTCTGGGCTCCGCGAGCTTCTTCTTGATCCAGAGCGCTGCGGTATTTGCCTCGTCCGGCAGCATTTCCTCCACGATGACATCGACCGGGATGCTGCTCGCGGCTGGCCCCGCCTCGAGTCGCTCGACGCGAACTCGCCTGCCAGCGATGAGGGGTTCGACGAGCGCATTCGCGACGGCGAGGATGTCGTGGCCGTTGCGCCAGCTGGTCGTCAGAGCGAACTCCTGCACGGTGCCAGCACCGAACTGGGTGGCGAACCCTTCGAGGTTGGCGGCACTCGCCCCGCGCCATCCGTAGATCGACTGGTTCGGGTCACCAACCGCCATCACCGGATGCCCCGCGAACAGCGCGGCGAGCAGCCAGGTCTGAACGACGCTCGTGTCCTGGTACTCGTCCAGAAGGACAACGCGGAATCGCTCGCGATACTCGACAGTTATGCTCGGTATTTTGCGCACGATCTCGAGCGCGAGCGCGACCTGGTCGGAATACTCGACAAATCCGCGGCGTGCTTTCGCTGTCGCAAACTGCGTGGCAAGGTCGACGAGCACGGGCAGCGCACCGACGGTATTCGCCAGCGTCACGGCGTCCTCATACCGTCCGGATCCCCCCGGGGGCAGCTCGGCGAGCGAGGCGAAACGACCGGCCATCGTCTTAACCGCAGCGGCATCGGCGACGTTCTCGCTGAGCGCATGGCTGATCGAGAGCACAGCCTTCGTCACCGAATCGACGCTCTTTCCGAGCCCCGGGAGGCGATCATCGTTCGAGGCGATCACGATCGAGCGCGCGAGTTGCCAGGCAGAAGCCTCACCGAGCACTGCGCCGTCGCTCTCCCGACCGAGCAGCACCGCATTGTCGCGAAAGATGGTGTTCGAGAATGAGTTGTAGGTCGCAACCATGGGCGGATCGAACTCGTCGTAGTCCCCGGGCAGGAGACCCACGAAGTGAAGCTCGGCGATTCGTTCACGGATGCGGGACGATAGTTCCCCCGCCGCCTTGCGCGTGAAGGTCAGGCCGAGCAATTCGCCGGCGCCGACGTGGCCGTTGGCGAGCAGCCAGAGCACGCGATTGGCCATGGTTTCGGTCTTGCCGCTTCCCGCCCCCGCGACAACGATCGCCGGGGAGAGGGGGGACTCGATGATCCGGCGCTGTTGCTCGGTCGGGCGCGGTCGTGCAAGGGCGTCCGCAATTTCGTGCGCACTGACCGGGGCACGGCTGATCACTTCGCGCCTTTCAGCCACTTCGCGCGGTTCACTCACTTCGCGCCTTTCAGTCACTTCGCGCCTTTCAGTCACTGGAGACCGCGCGAACCCGGTGCAGCCTGCGGGACGCGATATCGAAACCGCCCCAGTCGCTGAGCTCGATCGCTCCCTCGAACGCCGCGGCGGCCATCCCGATGGACGCCTGGCGAATTCGCACGCGAAAGCCTTCGAGCTGTTCATCGTCGAGCGGCGCCTGCACGCCCTCGCGATAAAGCTTCGACTTCAGACCCTTCTTCACAAAAAGCAGTTTTGCCCCACCGCTTCGATGCTCGCCGAGCTCGTCGAGAAACTCGTCGAGCACGCCCTGCGCGTAGGCGAGTTGGTAGGAGCCAAGTTGCGGGTGGGCGTCGAGGAGTGCCGCGGTCACGATCGGATTCCCCGTCTTCAGGTCGACGATGACCACCGAGCCGTCGGCCGCCCGCTCCACCCGGTCGATCGACCCGTTGACCGTCGCGCGATCAACCTGCAGCGAAAAACGCCCCTCGGCCGCGACGAGCGTCTTGCCGTCCCGTTCGAAGTCGGCGAGGTACTCAGCGACCCCGGCCGCGAGTACGCGCGCCGCGCGCTTCTGCTGTTCCGCGAACCACGGCGACTCGAAGTACAGTTCGCTCCAGCGCTCCTCGATGGCGCGCCAGACCGTGTCGACACTCGAGTCGGTTGCCGTTTCCATCGCCCAGTGCACGATCGTTCCGAGCCCCATCGCGGTGCTCGACTGGGTGCCGGAGACGGTGTCGATGAACCAGTCGAGCGGGGATTCCTCGAAAGCCTCGAGGCGGGACGGCGAAACGGGAACGGACTCGTCCCCCTCGAAGAGCGACTCGGTCGATGACAGTTCGAGGAGTCCATGCCAGTCGGCCGGGTCGGCGCCCGGAACACGCTCGACCGCGAGCCTGGCGAGCGCGGATGCCGCCGCCGAACGCTCGGCGACCGTTCGGCGTTCGGCCACGAGTTCCCGCCGCAGCCGCCCGGTGAGCGCGCGGAGCGACAACGGTCGGGTCGCGGACACGTCGAGCACCGGGGTGCCGGGTGGCGCGAGCGCGAAAAACACGCTCGCGGCCTCGTCCTCGTTCGATGCCGCGGCGAGGATGACCTGGCGTCGAGCGCGCGAAACGGCGAGCGCAAACATCCGAAGTTCGTCATCGCGAACCTGCCGGCGCTCGTCGATCACGGCGTCGTCAAGCCCGGTCAGCACGCGAACGAGTTGCTGCGGATAGAGCAGCGAACCGCGCAGTCGCAGGTTCGGCCAGACGCCATCCTGCAGCGCCGCGATCACCACGATGTCGAACTCGAGACCCACGGCCCCCGAGGGCGTCGTGACGAGCACCGCGTCTGCTGCGGCCTGCGGAGAAAGTGTGTCTTCCGGAACCTCGGCGTCGAGAACTCCCTCGAGAAATACTGCGGGACCGGTGCCTGGCTGCCGCTCGACAAATCGCTTCGCCGCCGTGAACAGCGAGACGATGCCATCGAGGTTTCGATTGGCCTCAGCGGCGGCAATGCCGGCGCTCATGGCCTGGTCGAACCACTCGCGGGCAAGGCCGCTGTGATCCCAGGCCAGCCAGAGGAGTTCCTCGATCGTGCCACCATTGCCCGCGAGCGCGCCAACGGCGCCGAGAGTCGAGGCCAGCCGGTCGGCACTGCGACCGACGCGATGGTCGATCGTCGCGAACCGGCCCGAGGCGGCGAGACCCTCGACGAGAAGATCGTCACTCGCGCGGTTGCCGCCACCGGCCAGCTCCTCGGCCCTCAGCGCGAGTCGCAGGCGCCGGAGCGCGAGCGAATCGAGCCCGCCGAAAGGTCCGAGCAGGAGCTCTGTTGCGAGCGCGGGTGTCAGCGGGGAGCGTCCGATCCCCG
>JAYTEZ010000023.1:0-1535 GCA_043734805.1 Microbacteriaceae bacterium | reverse complement strand
CCTCTCCGAGGACCTGCCCGTCATCCGTGTCCTCCCTCAGGCGCGCCTCGAAGGGCGCCGCAGGCGGTCTACCGAGCGCCGCAGGCGCGCGCGACCCTCAGGCCCTGAGCGGTAGATGGCCATGCCGATGATGAACGCCGCCGCGACCGACATGGTCAGTTGGTCGAATGTCTGCGTGTGCGAGGAGACGAGTAACCGCGCGGTCATCGCGAGTGGCACCGCAAACCATTCCCAGCGGCCGCTGAGGGCGATGAACGGCACAAGCAACAGCGCGTACCACGGATAGCGCGGGCTCACAATGAGGAGCGTCGTGCCGATCATGACCAGCTGCCCGAGCCAGGGTTGTTCCGGATTTGTTTTCCACCAGACGAGACCGACCGTGATCACCAGCAGCACAACTGCGACGACGAGCGCGGCGGATTTCGGAATCACGAAGGTCAGAAGCGCGAAGCGGCGTCCATTGTTGTAGCCCTCCTCCGACAGGTAGCCGGGCAGGTACCCAAGAACCCCGATACCGGAGGCGATCAGGTACGGGACGTAGAGAACGGTAAAGGTGATGATTGCCGCACCGATGACTTTCCCGGGTTGCCTCCGGAGCAGGGCGGGAGCCGCGATGACCGGTATCAGCTTGACCGCGATGGCCGCTCCGAGTGCGATTCCGCCGCGAAAACGAAAGCCGCGCGACACGAGAAGAGTTGCGACGACCGCAAGGAGCGCGCCAAGCACGTCCACGTGTGAATTGGTGACCGCTTCGGTTGCGACGAGGGGGCTCCACCCCCAGAGTGCGGCCAAGCGCGGATCCATGCCGCGGCGACGCAGGGCGACGATGAGTATGGCGGTGATGGCGAGGCTCATTAGCAGGCCCGTCAACTGGAGGGGCCAATACTCGGGACCGGGACCGGTCAGAAAACGCACCCCGGCGAAGAACAGCTCGCTCGCGGCGGGGTAGATCGTCGGAGCCACGGACCGGTTGATCGCCGTGCAGAACATGTCGTTCGACGGTACGGATGCCGTCAGGTGCGTGCGCGACGGAATGCAGCGGTACGTGCCGTCGCCGTTGTCGACGGCGGCGGGGAAGAGCCATTCCGGACGAAGCCTGGCCAGGGCATCATCAACGGGCACGTAGGCGTAGGGCGAGATGCCGGCGTTCTGCACGATCCCGTCCCAGGCGTAACGGGCGGAGTCGGTGCTCGTGTTGGGCGGCCCCAGCATGGCCGCGCCGCCGATGAGGGCGGAGCCGGCGAGGATGATCGCGATCGCCGGCTTCATCGAGACGCGCCGAAGCGCGAGGATGGCGAGCGCAAACAGAACCCAGGCCCCGGCGGTGCAGAGCAGCAACGGCGTCGCGTGGTTGATGTCGAAATAGGGAAGTGCCGTGACCGAAAAGGCGGTCAACCCTGACAGGCCCGCGACAAGCCCGGAAGTTAGCGCGACTCTCACGACTCCCATCCTGTCGGAAAGGCCGCGAGAAGTTCAGACCGCCGCCACGGGGTGTCCTGGAATCGTAAGATTTGGCACTCGCGGTGTACGCCGTG
>JAYTEZ010000022.1:0-5403 GCA_043734805.1 Microbacteriaceae bacterium | reverse complement strand
GCCTAACTCAATTAGGTTAGTAGTGACTAACTGAATTGTCTAGGGTTAGGTCGAGGACATTCATGCTCGTCAGCGCCGGATTTCTTGTGACTGCGGGTGCGGGGCAGCGGGGAGACGAGCTCGCCGCATTGCCTACAACGGGAGGTGGGTATGACCCAAGCGGAATTGCCGGGGGCCGAGGAGTCGAGCGTGGGAGACACGCCGCGGAGCCGCGCCAAGGCCGATCGGCGCAGCGTGCTTCTCGGCTCTGCGGCGAGACTCTTTGCCGAGCGTGGGTTCGACCGCGTCTCTATCGAGGAACTCGGGGCTGCGGCCGGAGTCAGCGGCCCCGCCGTCTATCGACACTTCAACGGCAAACAGGCCGTGCTCGCCGCCCTTCTCGTCGGCGTGAGCGACGACCTGTTCAGCGGCGGCAGGGCCGTTATCGAGCGGGAGACGGATGACGCGACGGCACTGCGTGCGCTCGTCGCGTTCCACGTCGACTTCGCGCTCGCCAACCCCGACGTCATCCGCGTGCAGGACAGGGATCTGGATAGCCTCGCCGAGCCCGACCGGCACAGGGTGCGAGCATTACAGCGCAGCTACGTCGAGCTGTGGGTTGACGTGCTCCGGCGCATTCGTCCCGATGCTGCCGGCGACACGTTGCGTACGCGAGCCCACGCCACATTTGGCCTCATCAACTCAACGCCTCATGCCGGCCGCGCGCACGACACCCGGCACATTCTCGAGGGGATGGCGATCGCCGCGCTGAACAGCTGACCGGCCGAGTACTTGATCGGAGCGGGACCGGCAGCGAACTACCGACCCCTCCCCGATCAGACCATCGTCAGGACCATCCCCGGCTCGGCGAGAATGGCGCCGATGTCGCTCAGGAACCGGGCGCCCTGCTCGCCGTCGACGAGTCGATGATCGAACGAGAGGCTCAGCGTGACGACCTCTCGCAGCGCGATCTCGCCGCGATATTCCCACGGCAACCGCTTGACCGCACCGACGGCGAGAATCGCGGCCTCGCCCGGATTCAGGATCGGCGTTCCGGCGTCCACCCCGAACACGCCGATGTTTGTGACCGAGATGGTTCCGCCGGAAAGCTGCGCTGCGCTGGTGACACCCGCACGAGCCGTGGTGGCGAGCTCGCCGATGGCCGCGGCCAGCTCCGCGAGGGTGAGGCCGTCGGCATCCGGAATCGTCGGAACGATGAGACCGCGCGGCGTGGCGACGGCGATTCCGAGGCTGACGTAACCGAATTGCACGATCTCGCCGGCGGCCTCGTCCCAGCGCGAGTTGAGGGTAGGGTTACGCCTGACCGCGATGCAGAGCGCCTTGGCGACCACCGCGAGCAGGGTGAGTTTCGCTCCAGCAAACGCGCGACTTGCACGGAGCGCCGCGATGAGGGCCATGGTCGGCGAAACATCCAGCGTGAGGAACACGGTGGCGTGTGGGGCGGTAAACGCGCTCGAAACCATGGCCGCGGCGGTGTGCTTCCGCACCCCCTTGATCGGGATGCGCAGCTCGCGCTGATCCGACCGGGCCGCCCGCCTACTGGGTTCCAGCACCTGCACTGCGGGTTCCGCGACCTGCCCCGCGGATGCCGCGGCCAGCACGTCTTCGCGCTGGATCATGCCGCCGGTTCCGCTCCCCCGCACCCGCTCGAGGTCCACGCCCAGGTCGTTGGCGAGTTTCCGCACGGGCGGTGTGGACCTCGGCGCCGCCGAGTTCGGCGCTGAGCTCGCCGCGAAGTTCTCCGGATCACCGCTGATCGAGACAGGCTCGACCACCGAGTGCGGCTCGATCCGTTTTCTCCGCCGCGGTCGATCTGTTCCCTCGACTACGGGGCCGTAACCCACGAGAACCGGGTTGCGTTCGACCGTCAGCGCGGCATCCTCCTCGACGTCGAAAGCGAGGATCGGCGTACCGACGGCGATCGTGGTGCCTGCCTCAACATAGAGCCGCGCAACCGTCCCGGCGAATGGCGATGGCAACTGCACGATCGCTTTCGCGGTCTCCACCTCCGCGATCGTCTGGTTCAGCAGAACGGAATCCCCGACGGCAACATGCCAGGCAACGAGTTCGGACTCCGTGAGCCCCTCGCCCAGATCTGGCAGCGCAAAATCCCTGAGCGAACCCATCGTCAGGCCCTCCATCCGGTGAGCGAGTTCTCGCGGCCAAGCACGCGATCCACGGCATCGAGGATGCGATCGAGGTCGGGCAGAAAATGCTCCTCGAGCTTCGCGGGCGGATACGGCACGTCGAAGCCGGTCACGCGGGCGGGGGCCGCCTTCAGGTGGAAGAAACAGCGTTCGGTGATGCTCGCGGCGAGCTCCGCGCCCAACCCGCCGAACTGCTGCGCCTCATGGGTGATGACGAGGCGCCCCGTCTTCCGCACCGACGCCTCGAGGGTGTCAAAATCGACCGGCGAGAGTGATCGAAGGTCGATGACTTCTATCGAGAGTCCATCATCGGATGCCGCGGCGGCAGCATCCACGGCCGTCGCGACCAGCGGACCGTAGGTCACGAGCGTCACATCCTCCCCCGGCACGACGACGCGCGCGCGCTCCATCGACAGCGTTTCGAGGTCTTCGTCGACGTCGCCCTTGGTCCAATAGCGGCGCTTTGGTTCGAAAAAGAGCACTGGGTCGTCGCAGGCAATGGCCTGCCGGATCATCATGTGCGCATCCTGCGGAGAGGAGCAGGTCACGACGCGAAGCCCCGAGGTGTGGGCGAAGTATGCCTCGGGGGATTCCGAGTGGTGCTCGACCGCGCCGATGCCGCCGCCGTAGGGCACGCGAATAGTGATGGGCATGCGCACCGCGCCATTCGTGCGGTAGTGCAGTTTGGCCACCTGCGCCACGATCTGGTCGAACGCCGGGTAGATGAATCCGTCGAACTGGATTTCGCACACCGGCCGATAGCCCCGAAAGGCAAGCCCCACCGCTGTGCCGATGATTCCCGACTCGGCAAGCGGCGTGTCCATCACCCGATCGGGTCCGAATTGCTGCTGCAACCCATCGGTGACGCGGAACACCCCTCCGAGCTTGCCGATGTCCTCGCCCAGCAGAACGACGCTCGGATCGTCCTCGAGCGCTCGGCGCAGGCCCGAGCCGATCGCCTTCGACAGGGTCAGCTGCTCGGTCATCACTCGCCGCCGTCGAATGTCGCAAGGTAGGCGGCGTACTGGCTCTTCTGCCGCTCCAGCCAGGAATGCGGCGTGCTGTAGACATGGTCGAAGATGCTCAGTGGTTCCGGGTTCTCGAGCCCGATGCAGCCAGCGCGAAAACGACGGGCGACGTCATCCGACACCGCGGCGACGGATGCCCGGTGAACGTCGGTCAGCAGGCCAAGACCGTCGAGATACCTGTCAAGCCGCGCGATCGGATCCTTCGCTGCCCACTCATCGCGCACGCGCTCGTCGGCGTAGCGACTCGGGTCATCGGATGTCGTGTGCGGGCCCATCCGATAGGTCACGGCCTCGATGAAGGTTGGCCCGCCGCCCGTGCGGGCTCGATCGAGCGCGCACCGCATCGCGGCCATAACCGCCAGCAGATCGTTGCCGTCCACGCGCATGCTGGGGATGCCGAACCCCGGCGATCGGTGGGCGATCGGTCGGCGGGCCTGGAGTCCGACCGGCTCGGAAATCGCCCACTGGTTGTTCTGGCAAAAGAAGATCACCGGCGCCTGGAAACTCGCGGCAAAGACCATCGCCTCGTTGACGTCACCCTGGCTCGTCGCACCATCGCCGAAGTAGGCGACGGCCACCGAGTCGACTCCGTCCTTGACGCATCCGATGGCATAGCCGGTGGCGTGGAGGGTTTGCGCCCCGATGATGATCGCGGGAGTCGCCATACCGACGTCGAACGGGTTCCAGCCGGATGACGCGGTGCCCCGCCACACCCGCACGAGGTCTTCGAGCGCGACCCCCCGGCAGTACGCGACGGCATTCTCGCGATAGCTCGCGAAGACGAAATCGTCGGGGCGGAGCGTTCGCGCCGACCCGATCTGCGCGGCTTCCTGGCCGAGAAGCGGCGGCCACAGCCCGAGCTCGCCCTGCCTCTGCAAAGCCGTTGCCTCGGTGTCGATGCGCCTGACGACGACCATATCTTCGTAGAGACTGAGCAGCTGATCGCCGGACACGTCGGCGATCCACGGGTCGTACAATCGGTTGCTCAGCCGCTCGCCCGTCGGCGTGAGGAGTTGCACAAGCTCGTTCGCCGGAGCGTGAATCTCGGTTTCCGGCGTAGGGTCAGACACTGTTATTCGCGACACTGTTCTCCCGATCTATCCCGCCGCGAACTGGTAAGCCGTTGGCAGGGTGATCATTGACAGCCGTGGTTGGTAAACCACCGGCTGGCCCGGGCACCATTACCCGAAGTCAATCTGACGCTAGTCACAAGGCGCGTCGAACACAACCCGGGGTCTGATGATCCGACTCAGCCAACGCCGAGATAGGCATCCTTGATCGCCGGATTTGCCAGCAGTTCCTTGCCGGTACCGCTGTGCGTGATCGAACCCGTCTCCAGCACAAAGGCACGGTGTGCACGCGCCAAAGCCTGGTTGGCGTTCTGTTCGACCAGCAGGATGGTCGTTCCCTGCTCATTGATCTCCGTGATGATCTTGAAGATCTGTTTGATGAACTGTGGTGCCAGCCCCATCGACGGCTCATCGAGCAGAAGCAACCGTGGCTGCGACATCAGCGCTCGACCGATGGCGAGCATTTGCTGTTCGCCGCCGGACATGGTGCCGCCGAACTGGCTTCGGCGTTCCGCCAGTCTCGGAAAGAGCGAGAAAACCCGGTCGAAGTCCGCTTTCATCCCGCTGCGGTCTTTGCGCCCGAACGCCCCCATATCGAGGTTTTCGAGCACCGTCATGCCCGGGAATATGCCACGGCCCTCCGGCGCCTGGGAGATGCCCCGCACAACCCGGATGTGCGCTTTCAGGTTCGTGATGTCATCACCATCGAAGTGAATCGACCCGGTGCTGGGGCTAAGCAGGCCGGAAATCGTCTTCATCGTCGTGGACTTGCCCGCACCGTTGGCGCCGATGAGGCTGACAATTTCACCCTCGTTCACGGAAAACGACATGTCATGGATGGCCTCGATCCGCCCATAGCGAACGCTCACGTTCTTCAGTTCAAGCAACGTCATCTTCGGGCTCCCCCAGGTATGCAGCGACAACGCGCGGATCGGTTCGGATCTCGACGGGCAGCCCATCGGCAAGCTTCTTGCCGAACTCGAGCACCACGATCCGATCGGTCAGGCCCATAACGAGCTTCATGTCATGTTCGATCAGCAGCACCGTATAGCCGTCATTCCTAATGGCGCGGATCAACGCCATGAGCTCAAGCTTCTCGGCCGGGTTGAATCCGGCGGCTGGCTCGTCCAGACAGAGCACCTTGGGATCGGTGGCCAG
>JAYTEZ010000021.1:0-7058 GCA_043734805.1 Microbacteriaceae bacterium | reverse complement strand
CCGAGTGCAGGAAAGCGCCAGGGTCAGCTGGATGAGATTGCCGAGCGACTCGGTGACCGCCTCAACACGCGCGTCAAGGTGAGTCTCGGAGCGCGCAAGGGAACGATCGTGATCGATTTCGCGACGGTCGCCGACCTGAATCGCATCCTGGCCGAGATCAACGAGCCCGGATTCGGATAATTTGCCGGCCAGTCTGCAGTTTCCCTGAGGGAACGCAGCAGCATACGTGCCGCCGCAGCCGCACGCAGCTGGAGACCGCACGCAGCCGGAGACCCCGGATGGGCGTGGAGCGCCAGCTAGGCGCGACTCTCGCGGATCGCCGCCTCGGCCAGCGCCGAGTACACCCAGCCCAGGTCGTGGCCGGCCGCCTCGAGCGCCTGTGGCAACAGAGACGTCTCGGTTAGCCCGGGGAGTACATTAGCCTCAAGAAACCACGGCGTCCCAGCCGCGTCGACGATGAGGTCCACTCGCGAGAGGTGGCGGAGGCCCAGCGTCTGGTGCGCCCGGAGCGCGACGTCGGCAGCGCGCTCGCTTACCTCGGCACTCAGCCTCGCCGGCGTGTAGAACCGCGTCTCGCCGGCGTTGTAGCGTGCCTCGAAGCTGTACACGCCCGACAGGGGCTGAATTTCGACCGCGGGCAAGGCCACCGGCCCGTCACCGCTGTCGATTACTCCCACGGCGATCTCCGTGCCGACAATGCGCTGTTCGATCAGGGCGACATCGCAGTAGGTGTAGGCATCGACCATGGCACTCGGCAGATCCGCCCGGTCGTCGACCAGCGTGACCCCCTGAGCGGAGCCGCCGCGCGCCGGCTTTACCACGAGAGGAACCGGAAGCTCCTCGGTGAGGCTGTCGAGCACGCTGACCGCGCCCAGCTCCCGGAATGCATCCCGAGACAGAGCGATCGAGCGGGGAGTTGCCACCCCCGCTCGGGAAACGAGCACCTTCGCCGTCGGCTTGTCCCAGGCGAGACGCGCGGAGTCGGAGGTGGATCCCACGTACGGGATCCCGATGATGTCGAGAAGTCCCCGCAGCGCGCCATCTTCCCCACTGGCGCCGTGCAGGGCCGGCCAGACCACGTCCGGGCGTGTCTCCGCGAGGTAGGCGAGCAACGTGGCATCCGGATCCTTGAGGATGACGGTGATTCCGTGTTGCTGCAGGCTGTCGGCCACGCGCCGGCCGGAGCGTAACGAAACGTCCCGCTCGTGGGAGATTCCGCCGGCAAGCACCACAACGGTTCGGGGGGTGAATTCACTCATGGTCGCTGGCCTAACCGATGTTCGACGGCGGGCTGGTGATGCCGTGTCTGAGCGGAATAGTAGCCAGTGGCGAAGTCTGCGCGAAAGTGTTCAGGAGGTCGATTTCCCCGTTGATAACAGCCGACAGTCGTCGGATGCCCTCCCGGATGAATTCCGGCCTGGGATAACTAAACGAGAGGCGGATGTTGTTGCGGCCATTGCCGTCAGCATAGAACGCGGTGCCAGGCGTGTACGCCACCAGCTCCTTGACGGCGCGTGGCAGCATCGCCTTCGAGTCGATGTGGCTGGGCAGGGTAGCCCACACGTAGAAGCCCCCACCGGGAACGGTCCAGCTCAACTGTGGCAGATACTCGGCCAGCGACCCGAGCATGGCGTCCCTGCGCTCGCGATAGATGCCGCGGAAGGTGTCGATCTGCGCTTTCCAGTCCGCGGTGTTCAGGTACTCGGAGATCATGAACTGGCTGAACGAGCTCGGCGAAAGAACGGCGGCCTCGTTGGCAAGAATGAGTTTCTCTCGAATAGCGTGCGGAGCGAGGGCCCAGCCGACCCGGAATCCAGGTGCGAGGGTTTTGGAGAACGTACCGAGGTAGATGACCCCGTCAGCCTCGACCGAGCGCATCGCCTGCGGCGGAGGGGCATCGAAGTACAGGAGGCCATACGGATTATCTTCAAGCACGAGGATCTCGTTGCGTCGACAGATCTCGAGAATTTCGAGCCGACGCTCCCAGCTGAGGGTGACCCCGGCGGGGTTGCTGAACGAGGGGATCGTATACAAGAACTTGATGCGTTTGCCGTCGGCTCGGAGCCGGGTAATGGTTTCTCGCAGCGCCCCGGGGATCAGGCCGTGATCATCCATTGGCACATGCCTGATGTCGGCCTGGAACGAGTTGAACACCACCATTGCGGTCACGTAGCTCGGGCCCTCGGCGAGCACGACGTCGCCCGGATCGATGAAGAGTTTGGTGACCAGTTCGAGCGCATGCTGCGACCCGGTGGTGACGACCACGTCATCGACGCTCGCGCGGATTCCCTCGAGCGCCATGACCTCGAGGATCTGCTCGCGAAGCGCGGGAATGCCCTGGCCTGAGCCGTATTGCAGGGCCCGCGGCCCCTCGTCACGCAGGACGCGTTCGAAGGCCGTGGCGATGAGTTCGGTCGGCAGCGCGGAGACGAACGGCATGCCACCGGCGAGAGAAACAACTTCGGGGCGGGACGCAACGGCGAACAGCGCCCGCACCTCTGAGGCGCTGAGACCGGCGGTGCGCTCGGCATACAGGTCGTACCACGGGTCGAGGTTGGTTCCCGATCCTTGCTGAGCCGTGCCGTCGTTAGTCATGATGGTTCCAGAGTCGACCGATGGTGTGAGGCTTTAAGAATAGTCCGACCACGCAGAAGGCCCGCTCTCCGTGAGACGAGCGGGCCTTTCGACGATGGTCGTGGTTACTTAAGCCACTCGGCGAAGTCGGCTTCGAGGGCTGGCTTCGGCTTGGCGCCAATGACGCTCTTGACGACCACGCCACCCTTGAACAACTTCATCGCCGGGATGGAGGTGATCTGGTACTTGGCGGCGGTCTCCATGTTGTCGTCGACGTTCAGCTTTACGAGTTCGAGCTTGTCTCCGTGCTCGGCCGCGATCTGGTCGAGGATGGGGCCGACGGCGCGACAAGGACCGCACCACTCGGCCCAGAAGTCAACGAGAACGAGCTTCTCGGAGTCGAGGACGTCCGCCTGGAAACTGGCGTCGGTTACATCTTTGGCAGTGGACATTGTGCTCTCCTTCAGTGGTGAATGGCTTTCAGTGGTAAATGGCCGTTAGGCCGGTACTTTTTCGGGCTCGACATCGGCATTTGCCTTCGCCAGCAGATCCTTCGGAAGGGAAGCGAGGTAGTGCTCGGCGTCGAGGGCTGCGACAGTTCCGGATCCGGCTGCCGTGACGGCCTGGCGATAGGTCGGGTCGAGCACGTCCCCGGCCGCGAACACGCCGGGCAGGTTGGTGCGCGAGCTGCGTCCGTCGACCGCGAGCGTGCCGTCCGCGTTGAGGTCGAGCTGGCCGTGCACCAGGTGGGTGCGCGGGTCGGCACCGATAGCGATGAACAGGCCGCTCAGGGTGAGGGTGGTCTCGGATCCGTCCACGGTGTCGCGCAGGCCAATGCCCGTAACGGCGTCTTCGCCGTAAATGTGCTCGACGGTCTTGTTGAAGATGAATTCGATCTTCGGATTCTGGAACGCGCGGTCCTGCATCGTTTTGGAGGCCCGCAGATTCTCGCCGCGGTAGATCACGTAGACCTTGTCGGCGAACTTGGTGAGGAACGTCGCCTCTTCCATGGCCGAGTCCCCGCCGCCGACGACCGCAATCGTCTTCTGCCGGAAAAAGAAGCCATCACAGGTAGCACACCAGGAGACACCGTGGCCGCTGAGGCGCTCTTCGTCGTCGAGCCCGAGCTTGCGATACGCGGAACCGGTGGCGAAGATCACCGAGAGGGCCTCGAGGACGTCGCCGTTACCGAGAGTGACGGTCTTGACGTCACCCTCAAGGTCGAGGGACGTCACGTCGTCGAGCACGATCTCGGTGCCGAAACGCTCGGCCTGGGCCTGGAACGCTGCCATGAGATCCGGTCCCTGGATTCCCTCGGGGAACCCCGGATAGTTCTCGACCTCGGTGGTCTTCATGAGTTCGCCGCCAGCCTCGACCGAACTCGCGATGAGCAACGGCCTGAGGTTGGCGCGCGCGGCGTAGATCGCGGCCGTATAACCGGCGGGACCGGAGCCGATGATGATGGTTTGGCGCAACGGGACGTCTCCTTGGATGATGGTGGGCACCGGTATTTCCCTCGCCCACAGCCGGTACAACACATCTTATTGGCACACTATTCCGCGAGGTCCGGCGCACCCCGACGGACGGATTTTGCCATGATTGCATGAAATTTTGGTCAACGATTCCTGCGAAAACGGGCGGTCACGGTGTTCGTCACGGCGGCCAGTTCGGGATTGCGGAAGACGGCAAGCAGCCCGAGGTAGACGACGGCCATGACCGTAACGGTGATGATGATCGTGATGAGGGCGGCGAACAGCCCGGACTGCGCGAAGCCGTCCGGAGTGATGCCCCCCAGTGCAAGGAGCACGCCGAATCCGACCGCGCCAGACACGACAGACAATCCCAGGTATTGCAGGTGGCGCTTGAGTACGAGATGCCCATCGATACCGCCGACGCGCCTCCGTACGAGCATGATCGCAAGGATTGCCTGCACCGTTCCCGCGACTGTCGTCACCGTGGCGATTCCGACGCCGATCAGGGCACCGGGCAACAGTGTGCACATCAGCGCTCCGATGATGAACAGGCCGGACTGCACGCATTGCACCAAGAACGGGGTTCGAGTGTCGCCCAGGGCGAAAAAAACGCGCTGCACAGCGAACAACATGCTGTAAAGAATGAGGCCGGGCAGGAATGCGAGAAGCACATTTCCCATGGCCTGTACGTTGTCGAAGCCGGCGGTGAGGATGCGGGCGAACGGATAGGCGACGACCGAAAGCGCCACGGCCGCAAACACGATGAGCAAGCCAATCGAGCGGAGGGATGCGGACAGGTCTTCCCGCATCCCGGCAAGATTGCCCGCGGTCGCATGCCCGCTCATCCTGGTGAAGTAGACGGTTGTGATCGACACCGCGATCACGGAGAAGGGCAGCATAAAGATCAGCCAGGCATATTGGAGCACGGAGTTGGATGCATTGTGGCCCGAGGCGATCGAGGCAACCCGACTCTGGAAGACTCCGGCGATCTGGATGACGAGAATCATGCCGAACAACCAACCCGCGGCTTTGCCGGTCGCTGACAGGCCCACCCCGCGCCAGCGGAAGTCAGGCCGGTATCGCAGCCCGGCACGTTTCCAGAACAGGAAGAGCACAAGCGCTTGAGCGGCGACCGCCAGGGTCGTCACCGCGCCGAGCAGCACGATCTTCCCCTGACCCCAGTCGGCGACCACCCGGTTGGAGCTGGCATCTCCAAAGAGGGACATGAACACGATCAGGCCCGCGATGCTGACCACGTTATTCAACACGGGCGCCCACGTGAACGGGCCGAAAATCCTGCGCGCATTGAGCACTTCACTCAGCAGGCTGTACAGGGCGTAAAAGAAAATCTGAGGTAGACACCAGTAGGCGAATGCGGTCGAGAGCGCCAGTGCCTCCGGGGTGAATCCACGCCCGGACGTGGACGATTGGGCATAGAGGCCGACCAGCGCGGGGGCAGAGAGGGTCGCAACGACCGTGACTACGGCAAAGACCATGATTCCGAGCGTGACTATCCGGTTGATGAATTGCTGCCCGCCGTCGTGATGCGCGGCGGCGCGAACGATCTGGGGCACCAGCACGGCGCTGAGAACACCACCCGCGACGAGCGCGTAGATGTTGTTCGGGAGTTGATTGCCGATCGCGAAGGTGTCGCCGGCAGCGACCGTTCCGATCGCTGCCGCCAGCACGACCGTTCGCACAAACCCGAGGACGCGCGACACAACGGTGCCGGCGGCGAGAATCGCGCTCGCCCGGCCCATCCCGGCCGCCGGCTCCGGGATTTCTGCCGTGTCGGTCACGGGCGCGTCGAATCGGCGGGGGTGACCCCGGGTTGGGCATCGTCTGCGGGAGCGTTATCCGGGACGGAATCATCCGTCGCCCTGGTCTTCTTCGCCTTCCGTCTCTTCGCGATGTTGCGCCAGATGCCGAAGCCGAAGACCCCGACCAGCAGCACGGCCACGACGGCGGTGAATGCAGATTCCCACTGTGCCTGAACGTCGACGTTGAGATACGCCACCTGGCCGATGGGAACGTTGGTGGCGCTGGTCAGCGACACCTCGAGCGTTGTGTTCCCGTTGGCATTCGATTTCACGGGGACATTCACCTTGGCCTGCGAATCCGCTTCGATCGTGAGTTCCACTCGGTCGTTGGCGACGCTCAGGATGCCCGTTGGCGAGCGAACCGTAACGTATGCGACCACCGGCCAGGGGAGCGTGTTGCTTACGGTGACCGGAATGGGAGCGTTCGTGGCGGTGATGAGCAGGGAGCTGCTCTTCACGATCGTCACCGAATTCGTGATCACTGTCGATCTGCTGACGTACTTGTCCGCAGCGGAGGCCCACGCTTGATCGCTCTGCCAGGAGTTAGCGAGAATCGCCAGCAGGCTCAGTCGCCGCTCCGCCGTGATCTGGAGGGGAGTGACGAGAGTCGAGGAGAAGCTGCCCGCTGCGGCCTCCGAGGCGAGAAGCCTGATGACCGTGGCAATCCGCTCCGCGGGTTCCGGGCGGGCAGTTACCGTTGCCGCCACCGTCGTCGCCGCCAGTGCCGTGGTGAGATCGGTGATCCGTGCCGAGGATGCCCAGGGAAGACCGGCAAGCGCTTCGAGCGTTTGATGCAAGAAAAACTGACCGCCGGGATCTCTCCGGTCGAGCGTCGCGAGCAGGGTTCGCGAATCAGTGGGGCGCTCCCTGCCGACGACGGCGATGGCGCTGGACAGTGCGCTCATTGCCTTCTCCCAGTCCAGCTGCGTCGTTGCCGAGCTAGCCGCGCGAAGTAGCGACGACAGGATCGAGTCGGCAATGAGCGCATTGTGCCTGCCAACTTTCGCGGCCGCGCTCGGGGTGTAGTTGAGGTCGTCGTAGGCGACGTTATCGGATGCAAGGATCGTGGTCGTCAGCCCACTCGCCTCGAAATTGTCGAGGTCGGTCCCCACGACGGTGCGGTCCGCCGGCCAGGCAACGGCATCCACGGCGTAACCCCACTTCTGAAGCGCCACGGCGTCGGGGACAGGAG
>JAYTEZ010000020.1:0-3906 GCA_043734805.1 Microbacteriaceae bacterium | reverse complement strand
GAGGTCTCGGGGGAGCCTGAGCTCGTGGACGAGGGATGCCTCTCGGTTCCTGGCTTCTACTTCGAGCGACTGCGCTACCCGTTCGCGAGGGTGACGGGGGTCGATCTGAAGGGCAATCCGGTCGAGCTGAGTGGTACCGGAGTCATGGCGCAGGCGCTCCAGCACGAGACGGATCACCTTGACGGAAAGCTGTACATCGAGGGACTCGACAAGGATCGCCGGCGCGAGGCCATGCGCCAGATCCGCGAGTCGCCCTGGTTTTAGAGCTCGATGCTGTCCGTTGCCGGAGTGCTCTGGTACATGCCCTCGATCGCGTCGGCGAAGTCATTGAGGATGACATGGCGCTTGATGGTGAGCTTGGGCGTGAGGTAACCGCTGGCCTCCGTGAGGTCCATCGGCAGGATGACAAACTTGCGAATTGATTCCGCTCTCGAAACCGTCTTGTTCGCAGCATCCACGGCCCGCTGCACCTCGGCGATGATCTTCGGATGTCTGGCCGCGTCGTCCATCGAGAGGTTTGCGTCCTCACGGTTGTTATTGAGCCAGACCGGCAGCATCTCGCTGTCGAGAGTGACCAGGGCAGAGATGAACGGCCTCTGGTCGCCGATCACGACGACCTGGCCGATGATCGGGTTCGCCCGGATCGGATCCTCGAGTTGGGCGGGCGAGACGTTCTTGCCACTTGACGTGACGATGATCTCCTTCTTGCGCCCGGTGATCGTGAGGTAGCCCTCCTCATCGAACTCGCCGATGTCGCCGGTTTTGAACCATTCACCGTCGAACGTCTCGGCGGTCGCCGTCGGGTTGTTCCAGTAGCCGTCGAAAATATTGACGCCCTTCGCCTCGATCTCGCCGTCGTCGGCGATCCGCACCGAGACTCCCGGCAGCGGAGGTCCCACCTTGCCGATCTTGAAGTTGGACGGGAGGTTGACCGAAATCGGAGCCGTCGTCTCGGTGAGGCCGTAGCCCTCAAGAACCGTGATACCGAGACTGCGGTAAAAGTGCCCGAGCCGCAGACCGAGGGGGGCGGAACCCGAGATGGCATATTTCACATTGCCACCCATTGCCACGCGGATCTTGGAGAGAACGAGCCGGTCGAACACGGCGAACTTAACTTTCAGGCCGAAGGGAACAGTCCCGGCATCGAGAGCTTTCGAATGGGCGATGGCAACGGCCGCCGCGGTGCGGAAGATCGCCCCCTTGCCGGCGGTTTCCGCCTTCTGCTCTGACGAGTTGTAGATCTTTTCGAAAACCCGGGGAACCGCCAGCAGGAAGGTTGGTCTGAACGAGGCCATGGCCGCGAGCAACTGCTTGGTGTCTGACTGGTGCCCCACCTTCACTCCTCCATGTACGCAGAGCACGGCGATGAAGCGCGCGAAGATGTGCGCGGTGGTGATGAAGAGGAGTGTGCTCGAACCGGGATTGACGACCTCCGGTATCGCCTTCTGTGCGTTGCGGCACAGTTCGACAAAGTTCGAGTGGGTGAGGATGCAGCCCTTCGGTCGTCCGGTGGTCCCGGCCGTGTAGATGAGGGTTGCGAGGTCGGAACCTTTCGCGAGCGTGCGTCGGCGCTCAACCTCGTCGTCCGGGACGCCTGTGCCCGCGGCCACCAGCTTGTCGAGGTCACCGAGATTGATCTTCCAGACGTTGCCGATCAGTGGGAGGTCGGCGTGCACCTCATCGAATCTGGCGAAGTGCTCAGCAGTCTCGGTGATCATCGCGATCGCGCCAGAGTCGATCATGTTCCACTGCACCTGACTGGGTGAGGACGTCTCGTAAATGGGCACGAGAACCGCTCCGGCGAACCAGGTGGCGAAGTCGATCAGCGTCCACTCGTAGCGTGTCTTGCACATGAGCCCGATCTTGTCCCCTGGCTGGATCCCAGCGGAAATGAGGCCCTTGGAAAGCGCGACAACCTGTGCCATAAATTCGGCTGCCGTGACATTCGACCACCCACCATCGGCTGTGGGCAGAGCAAAGATGGGGAGGTCCGGAGTGGCGTTGACTCGCTGGACCAGAAGCTCGGTCGCGTTGGCATCCGGATCGGCTTTTACGAGTGCGGGTACGTCGTACTGTTTCACTTGCAACTCCCTCGGCGCGGTGCGTGCAATTGGTTGAAGACTACCAGTTGTCGCCTCGGCGACGGCGGCAAATGGCTATGGTGTTTCCCATTCCCTAAACTCTCAGTGGATCATCCGGAGCATTCGCTTTCGCGTCGCTCGCCGAACTCAAGAGAAGGCTCATCGATCGTGCACGCAATCGGAATTGACATCGGCGGCACCAAGATTGCCGGGGCCCTCGTGTCCGAGATCGGCGAGATCATCGCCGAGGATAGACTTCCGACCCCCTCGGGCGACTCGGACGAAATCGTCGACGCGGTCGTCGCCATGATCGAAAGGCTCGCCGAGGGTCAGGATGTCGCGGCAGCCGGTGTCGCGGCACCCGGCTTCATCGACACTGCCCAGTCCATCGTGTATTACACCCCCAACATCGGCTGGCGCAACGAGCCGCTGCGTGCACGACTGGCCGAGCGCCTGGACCTCGACATCACGATCGACAACGACGCCAACGCGGCGGGCTGGGCCGAGTTCAGGTTCGGCGCGGGGCGTCTGGTCAGCGACATGACGATGCTCACCATCGGCACGGGGGTGGGCGGCGCGATCGTGACGCGGGACCGACTGTTCCGCGGCGGGTTCGGGGCGGGCGCCGAAATCGGGCACCTGCGCATGGTGCCCGACGGACTGCCGTGCGGTTGTGGCTCGAGGGGCTGCATCGAACAGTACGGCTCAGGGCGCGCGCTGCTGCGCATGGCGAACGCGATAGCGGATGTCGCAGGCATCGGGCGTGGGCTCGCGACCGTTCGGGAGCACAACGGGTCTCTCTCCGGCCAGGACGTGGCCGCGCTCATCGTCGACGGCGATCCCGGTGCACTGCAGGCGCTTCGTGAACTCGGCCACTGGCTCGGGCAGGCTTGCGCTTCTCTGAGCGCCGTCCTCGATCCGCAGCTCTTCGTGTTCGGCGGGGGAGTGGCCGCCGCGGGCGACCTGCTGCTCGACCCGATCCGTGAGGCGTACCTGGCGCACCTTCCGGCGCGCGGCTTTCACCCCGAACCGGAGTTCGTGATTGCGGAGCTGGTGAACAACGCCGGCGTGGTTGGCGCCGCCGATCTGGCCAGACAGCACGCCGAGTCCCGGTAGAATTGGCCATTCTCACGGAGGCAGGTTACGAATGTTCTACTGGTTCATGAAAAACCTGGTCGCGGGTCCGATTCTCAAGACCGCCTTCCGCCCATGGGTTACCGGGCACGAGAACATCCCGAAGACCGGCGGGGTGATCATGGCGAGCAATCATCTGTCGTTCATCGATTCCGTTTTTCTGCCGCTCGTCATGGATCGACGCATCAGCTTCCTCGCCAAGAGCGACTATTACACCGCACGCGGTTTCAGAGGCTGGTTCATCAAGACTTTCCTCAAGGCGACGGGAATGATCCCGATCGATCGATCGGGCGGCAAGGCGTCGGAGGCCTCGCTCCAGACCGGGCTCGCAGTGCTCGCCCAGGGTGAGATCCTCGGCATCTACCCCGAGGGAACCCGGAGCCCGGATGGCCGACTCTATCGCGGTCGAACCGGCGTCGCCCGGATGATTCTCGAGGGCGGGGTGCCGGTCGTTCCCGTTGCCATGATCGACACCGAGAAGGTCATGCCGATCGGCCGCAGGCTCCCCAGGGTGCGCAGGATCGGCGTCGTCATTGGCGAACCGCTCGACTTCTCCCGCTTCGAGGGCATGGAAAGCGATCGCTTCATCCTGCGCTCCATCACCGACGAGATCATGTACGAACTCGATCGCCTGAGCGGTCAGGAATACATTGATGTCTACGCGTCTTCGGTTAAGGAGAAGCAGGGCTCA
>JAYTEZ010000019.1:0-2529 GCA_043734805.1 Microbacteriaceae bacterium | reverse complement strand
CTCATCAAGGTCGGGTTCGATCCGTCACTCGGAGCGCGGCCGCTGCGCCGCGCCATCCAGCACGAGGTCGAGGATCGACTGAGCGAGCGCATCCTGACCGGGGACCTGAACGCGGGCGACCACGTGCACGTCGACTACGTCGATGGCGAGTTCGTCTTCACGACCGGGCGCCAGCCGGGCCGCGAGCAGATCGCGCTGGTGCAGGCCGAGGTGTAGATCTCGACACTTCGCAGGCTCGATCAATGAGTCGAAAGGGCGGCGAGGAAACTCGCCGCCCTTTACTATCGCCGGGAGCCTTCTCTCTATGATCGTAAGAATGAAGATGACGGATGCCGAGTTCACGGTTCGCCCGGCGCGCACGAGCGACGTCCCCCTCATCCAGGCCCTCGTCGAACCGCTCGTTCAACAGCGGATCCTGCTCGGCAAGGATTCCGTGGTGTTCTACGAGGCGATCCAGGAGTTCCGGGTCGCGGAAGATTCAGACGGAACTGCGATCGGATGCGGCGCGCTGCACGTGATGTGGCAAGACCTCGCCGAGGTGCGCACCCTCGCCGTCGTGCCGGAGTGGCTGCACCGGGGCGTCGGCCGGGCCCTGCTCGAGCGGCTGGAATCGGATGCCCGCGCGCTCGGCTTGAACCGGCTCTTCTGTCTCACCTTCGAGATCGACTTCTTCACCCGCCAGGGCTTCGAGCCCATGGTCGAAGAGCCGATCGATCCGGCCGTGTACGCGGAGCTCGTTCGTTCCCCCGACGAGGGTGTTGCCGAGTTTCTTGACCTCGCCCGGGTGAAGCCGAACACCCTCGGAAATACACGCATGCTCAAGAAGTTGTAGCACCCCCGAACGGGGGGTGTTAGGTTACTCTTCATCTGAGGTGTGCCGTCGTGGCCATCCGCGCTCGCTGGCGGCGGCTTGGCTGGAGTGGCACACGCACACGGGCGCCTGGAGGAGTAACGATGGTCAATTCACTCGTTGTCATGCGGAGGAGCGGCGTTGCTCTTCTTCTTGCGGCCGCTCTCGCAGCGGCACCGCTCATCGGGCTTTCCAGCCAGGCGAGCACGACCGATCCCCTAAGGGAGCTCTCGATCGCCGCCATCCAGGGGACCACCGATGTGAGCCCGGAGGTCGGGCGCACGGTCGTGACGACCGGCGTTGTCACCGCCGCCTACCCGACCGGTGGGTTCAACGGCTACTACATCCAGACGCCCGGTACCGGTGGTGCCGTCGATATTGCGACCCACACCGCCTCTGATGGTCTCTTCGTGTTCTCGGTGAGCACGGCATCCGCTGTTTCCATCGGCGACTACGTGCGGGTGACCGGCGCGGTGAGCGAATTCAATCGCCTCACGGAGCTCACTGTCGCCTCTGCAGCCGGGCTCGTCGAACTCGACAAGAGCGGCGTTGTGGCGCCCACACCGGCAACGGTCGAATTCCCGGCAACGGATGCCCAGCGCGAGTCGCTCGAGGGCATGCTCATTGCGCCGCAGGGCCCATATACCGTCACCGACAACTTCGGAACGAACCGCTTTGGCGAAATCGGACTCGCCCACGACACGAGCCCGCTGGTGACGCCGACGGCGATCGCTCCGTATGGCAGTGCGGACTACCAGGCGGCCGTCACCAGGAACGCCGCGCTCAAGGTCACCCTCGACGATGGCGCGACCACCAACTTCCTGTCGTCGGCCAACACGTCAAAGCCCCTGCCCTGGCTGAGGCTTGCGGCGCCGATTCGCGTCGGCGGCTCGGTCACCTTCATCCGCCCGGTCATCCTGGACTACCGCAACAACCTGTGGAAGCTGCAGCCGACCACCGCGCTCACGCCCGCCGTTGCCGCCGCCGTGCAGCCGGTCACGTTCGAGAACACGCGAACGGATGCCCCGGTAAACGTGGGTGGCACCATCAAGATCGCGACGTTCAACGTCCTCAATTACTTTCCGACAACCGGGGACGAACGAACTGGCTGCACGTTCTTCACCGATCGTGATGGCAATCCGATCACTGTGAACAACAGTGACGCTCCCGGATGTGGCGTCCGCGGCGCTGCGACGGAGGCCAGCTTCCAGCGCCAGCAGGCCAAGATCGTCGCGGCCATCACCGCGCTCGGAGCGGACGTGGTCTCGCTCGAGGAGATCGAGAATTCCGCAAAGCTGGGTCAGGATCGCGACACGGGCGTGGCCACACTTGTCGCTGCCCTCAACCTGGGCGGCGACAAGTGGGACTATGTGCCCTCTCCTGCGCTGGTTCCCGCCGTCGCTGACGAAGACGTGATTCGCACGGCCTTCATCTTCAAGAAGAAGGTCGTCAAGCCGGTCGGCAGCTCGGTCATCCTGATCGGCTCGCCGGCCTTCGCGAACGCGCGCGAGCCGCTCGCCCAGGCCTTCGAACCGAAGCACAAGAAAGACGGATCGAAATTCCTGATCATCGCCAATCACTTCAAGTCGAAGAGCGCGGGAGGCGCAACCGGCGACAACGTTAACCTGGGCCAGGGTGCATACAACGGCGACCGCACCAGGCAGGCGAATGCCCTCCTG
>JAYTEZ010000018.1:0-6644 GCA_043734805.1 Microbacteriaceae bacterium | reverse complement strand
TGGGGCAGGCTCAACAGAGCGGCCGCCAAGACACTGGAAATCATTGGGTCAAAGTTGAATCCCAAGACGAGGGTGGGAGACTTGTCGTTCATCGATCGTCAGATGGTAGAAATCGCGCGGGCAATCAGTGTCGACACCTCGAAGAACGCGTCTCCGCTCGTGATTCTCGATGAGCCTACATCACTTCTCGAACGTGGCGAGACGGCGATTCTTGAGCGCGAGATTCGCAAGCTGAAAGACTTCGGTTCGGTGATTTTTGTTTCGCACCGTCTCGACGAAGTCATCCGAAACTGTGATCGAATTCTCGTGATGCGTCACGGCGAGTTGGTGGCCGACCGGGTGACCTCTACAGTGACGGAGGATGAACTGTTCAAACTCATGGTCGGGCGCGAATCACACGCGACGGCTCACGAGCGGCGCGAGCGTCCGATCGACGAGGTTCCAGCTATCGAAGTTACGGGGCTCTCTCGTAAAGGCAAGTTCAAGGACATCTCGCTATCGGTGCACGCCGGCCGCGTGACGGCGATTGTGGGCACAAGCGGCTCGGGTCGCGAGGAATTCTCCCGCGCATTGTTCGGCGCCGAGCAGTTTGACGCTGGAACCATCGTGCTCAATGGGCACCGGGCCCGTGGCTGGAGAATCCCCAAAGCCGTTAAGCGCGGCATGGGCTTCGTTTCGGCGGAACGTAAGGTCGAAGGCATGGTTGGTGGTTTCACGGCAGCTGTAAATATCGTGATGACTCATCCCGGTGAAGCTGCATTTGGGCCTTTCTTGAAGCCGTGGAAACGGGACAAGATTGCCCAAGAGTGGTTCACCACTCTGGATGTACGCCCCAACGACATCCATCAGAACCTCGAGCGATTCTCTGGTGGAAACCAGCAGAAGGTTGTCATGGCGAAGTGGTTGTGCGATTCGGAGCTTCGCGTTCTGGTGCTTGACCACCCGCTTCGGGGTCTTGACCCGGGTGCCGCAGAAACAGTCAACGAGCACATCAAGGCTGCCTGCAAGGCGGGCACGGCTGTCATTCTTCTAGCGGATACCCTCGAAGAGGCGCTGGAGATGGGTGACGACGTTGTCGTGATGCGCGACGGAGTAATTTCCGCTACTTATGACATGAGCGTGGATGATCCGTCGACTCTTGATCTTCTTGAAAGAATGGTGTGAGTAACATGACGGCGACTATTTCGAAAACTGGCAACGTTGCCAGCGTAAAAGTTTCTGCGGCGGGCAATCGTCTGTGGTCAGCGGGCAAATTTTGGCAGGCGGGCGGGCCGCTGGTGATTTTCATAGCCATGTTTGCCGTTGTCGCGATTTTGACTCCGGCGTTTATCGGTAGCGGTGGAATCACAATTGTGGCGTCATCAGCCGCACCCATCCTGTTGGTTGCCCTTGGCCAAGCGTTCGTGTTGAACATTGGGTCCATCGACCTCTCGAATGCCGCCATCACCGTTCTGGGCGCGATTCTTCTCGCCATGCTGCTGGGCCCACTGGCGGCTACCGCACCCTTCGTGGTTTTGGCCATGGTGACGCTTTTCGGTGCCCTAAACGGATTCCTACTGGCGTATACGCAGGTGCCTTCTTTTGCGCTTACGCTCGGCACGTTGGGAATCTTCAAGGCCGCGTCACTCGTGGTCAGCGGGGCGACGACTGTCTACGTGTCTGAGAACAAGGGCCTTGTGGCGCAGCTCTACACGACGCAACTCGGGGGCCTGCCTCTCACCTTTGTGATGGGGGTCGTTGTTGCCGTTCTATCCTTCCTGTTCCTTCGCTACACGAGGGCCGGAATGGGCATGACGGCAATCGGTAAGAACGAGTCAGGAGCCATATTCTCCGCCGTACGCACGCGCGCCTTGAAAATTGTGGCGTTCGCGCTATCAGGCTTCATGGCAGGCTTGGCCGGCATGGCAATCATCGCCCAAGCGGGATCGGCGTCCCCAACAGGGCTCGGAAGTGACCTCCTGCTTCCGGCCATCGCAGCCGCAATCGTTGGCGGCACGTCCATCTCCGGTGGTGTGACGAATCCCCTCAACGTCATCTTGGGCGCACTCACCATCGCTTTGGTTCCCATTGCGACGGCCGCTATTGGCGTCGCAGCGGAGGCCCAGAACCTGGTTTACGGCGTCGTGATCATTATTGTTGTGTCTCTGACCCTCACCCGGTCGCGCACCGCCATCGTCAAGTAAAACTACTCACAGAAGAGGAACGACAATGAGCTTGGGCATTACCCCCGTGGTCGCCACGCAGAACGTTCTTGCCGACCTGGAACCTAAAGAGGTTCTTGGAATTTTCGAAACACTCGCCAACATCCCGCGCGGATCTGGAAACGAATCGGGTGTCGCGGACTGGGTGGTCGCGTTCGCTACAGAACGGGGTCTCGAAGCGATTAAAGACGCCCGAAATTGCGTGCTTGTTCGTAAGGCTGGTCAGGGTGGTCTCGAAAAATCGGCTCCACTCGTGCTTCATGGCCACCTCGACATGGTGTGCGAAAAAGCCGAAGGCGTCGAGATCAACTTTGCGACAGACCCCATTCGGCTTTTGCTCGACGGGGACTTTATTACCGCCGACGGGACCTCTCTGGGTGCCGATAACGGAATCGGCGTTTCGTACATCTTGGCGCTTCTCAATGACCTAGAAACGCCCCACCCCCCTCTCGAAGCAGTGCTCACCGCAATGGAAGAGCTGGGCAAGGGCGGCGCCAACGAGTTTGACACGACGCAGTTGTCAGGTCGACGCATGATTGACTTTAATTGGATTTCCGACAAAGAGATTCTCGCCGGCTGCAGTGGTGACGTCACATTCACCGTCGATATCCCGCACGAACATGAAGTAGCCCCGGCGACGCACACCGTTGCGCAACGCCTGACAGTGCGCGGACTGCAGGGAGGCCACTGCGAGTTCGACATCCAGCTCGAACGGGCCAACGCATTGCAGATTTTGGCGCGCGCTATCAACGCCGTTTCCGACAAAGTAGATGCACGAATCTCGGCACCGTTCGGCGGGGCGCAGAACAATGCCATCCCCGCGGATGCCGAAGTTGTTTTGGTGCTCGACCCGAAAGACGTCGAGACGGTCGACACGATTATCGCTGAGCTCGATGACGCACTTCGTTATGAGTACGGTGTCGCTGATCCGAGCGTTCGTCTTCAGCTCGTCGCCGCGGACGTTCCGGGCCATGTTTTCTCGCGCGCTGCGGGGCTTCGCTTCGCTGCGGTGACACTCCTCATCCCTCACGGCGTCGTGAGCTGGAACCTGCGTGTTCCGGGTCGTGTAGAGACGTCGAACAACCTGGGTACTATCCGGCCGACGGCAAACGGAATCCAACTCATGGCGACGATCACGTCGGCGGTCACCTCGCGCAAGCACGAGCTGTATGACCGCGTTCGCTCTCTGGTCGGTGCAGTTGGCGGCGGGGTAACAATGGAGATGTTCGGGCTGGATGCGCCGGAGTTCCCTTATCGCCCGGATTCTGAGCTGCTCGCGGTTGCTTCTGCCGCCTATCGCGATGTTTTTGGCGTGGAGCCTAGCGTTGAGGTATCACAGTGCTCGCTTGAATTAGGAATGTTTAGCCGCCGGGTTCCGGTCACGGACATCATCTCAATTGGCACCGAACTGCACGGACTGCACTCGCCGGCCGAGAAGGTCAACTACAAGTCAGTTGAACGCGTGTGGCCGCTTGTCAGGGAGGTTGTTTCTCGCCTGTAACTCACGTCCCCACAAGAGACAGAGGGACCCGCCCTGGGGGACTATTTCGTTAAGGGCGCCCCACTGTTCAAGCGGCGGTTTGGTGAGGGTGGTCGATTGTGTGTCCGCCGAGTGATTTTCCCGAAGAGCTGGTGGTGGGATGTGAACTGGCCACGCTCGATTTCAGTGTCGTTCCCGGTTGTCCTGCCGCATTCTGTCGGGAGTCGGTGAGCGTGCGCCCGTAGACGACCGTTGCCAGGCGTCGGGACGAGCGTTGGAATTCACCCTCACCGTTTCAGACGAGACCTGGCACTAAATGATCGATTCGGTCGAGAACAAATGTAGGACGCTGTTTCGGCGAACAGGCATCAACCATGGCGAGCGTGGTCTCGCCGGTGAGCACCAAAGCGGAATCCATTCCCGCGTTGTGAGCCATTTGGATGTCGGTGTACAGCCGGTCTCCGACCATGATGCATTCGGCGAGGTCAACTTGGAGAGCTTCAGCGACGCACTCAAGCATGATCCGATCTGGCTTGCCCGCATTGGCTTGACACTTAACACCGGTGCATGCTTCGATCGCTGCAACGATAGCGGCGGCATCCGGTTGGCCACGCCCTTCGGGGAACGGGCAGTACTGATCCGGGTTGGTCGTCACGAGGATCGCCCGCTTGAACTGCCAAATGGCATCGAATGCGATCTGGAGCTTCCTATAGTCAAACGTTCTGTCGTAGCTGGCGATCACGATGTCGATCTCTTCCGGGTTTTCGGAGATCTTGATCCCAGCAGCGGTCAGCGCACGGATGAGTGGTTCCTCGGCGATCGGGAATACGGTGGCGCCCGGGTGGTCTCGTTTCAACCACGCCACGATGCTGACCACGGAATTGACGATGGCCGAGATATCGACCTGCAGCCCCAATTTGTGAAGTTTTTGGACGTACATTTCGGGATCAAGGGTGGGGTTGTTCGAGAGGAAGACCGTGCGCAAATTGTGCGCCTGAAGATGCTCGATCAGCCGACGAGCTCCCGGGAGCAACTCGTTGCCCAAATAAATGGTTCCGTCGAGATCGAAGACGTATGCCTTGTACGTTCGATCTGGAGCACTGGTCGGTGTTGCGGATCCGATATCGCTATTCAATGTCAATTGCTGACCTTCGCTAAGCGCGCAAAAACGTCGCGTGTCGACGGATAGATCTCTTGGTAGACGGCAAAGTAACGGTCGTAGATGAGCGACAACTCGTCGTTCGGGAAGTAGGTTTTTCCGAACGCGCTCATCGAAGCGGAGGCGTCCCGGATGTTTGGGTAGAGTCCAACTCCCGCCGCGGCGAGCATCCCGGCACCGAGAGAAGTGCTTTCCTGCTGCTCTGATATCACGATGGGTCGCCGCAGGACGTCGGACAGAATTTGACACCACAGCTCGCTCTGCGCTCCTCCGCCCATCGCCACGAGAGAGACAATCGGCTCAGACAGCGAAGCTTCGACCCGCTCAAGACAGAGCCGAAGCTCAAAAGCAAGACCCTCAAGCATGGCCCGATAGATGTGCGCACGATCGTGCACGCCGGTGAACCCGATCATGATTCCGCGCGCGTTATGGTCCCAGTACGGAGTCAGCGCCCCATTCCAGTAGGGAACGACGAAGAGTCCCTGACTGCCGGGGGTGACCTGCGTTGCCTCGCGCTCCAGCGTGCGTTCAATAGACTCGTCTGCGATCTGCTCCGGGGTGGTCGGAGCGATGAAGGTGTCTACAAACCAATTAATCATGTAGGTGCCGGCACCGATGAACACCTCGAACGAAAAGGTTCCAGGAATCGGGCCGGTCATCGCGCGATATGCCCGGTTGGCGCTGTACGTCTCGCTGTAACAACCCGACACCAACCCGGTGCCCAGGTTGAGATAGGCCCGCCCCGGCCGCGAAATGTCTGCTCCGAGTGCGGCAGCTTGACCGTCACCGGCGCCCGCAATGACCTGCAGCCCCACGGGAAGTCCAAGCGCCAGCGCTGCGGATGCTGTTAGCGTGCCGATATCATCGCCAGCGGGCACTAGCTCACTGAGTTGATCACGCGTGAGTCCAACCTGGGAAATCAGTTCGTCATCGTAGTCACCGGTGACCAAATCGACCAATCCGAGTGGGTCAGCGCTCGCGACGGACGTTCGCCAACCGTCGGTCATTTTGGTGACAAGGTATCCGTGCACATCCACGACGTGTTTGGTCTGCCGCATCGCATCCGGCTCGTGCGCCTGCAACCACAGGAGCTTATAGAAGGCCGGTGTCGGGTTCGGTGGTTTTCCCGTGACTTGGTGAACCCGAAGCGTGCCGGCCGACTCGACTTCTGCCGTCGCCCTGGTATCGAGCCACAACATGGCCGGTCTGACCGCTTCGCCGAAGGCATCGAGGCACGCGAACGTCTCCCGCTGGTTGGCGATGCAGATGGCGGCGATCGAGTCGGAAGCCAGGTCCTTTACCGCTGATTTCACGGCAATGCACGTGGCTGTCCACCACTGGAGCGGATCCTGCTCGCCGTACCCCAGGGCGGGAATGCTCAGGTCTAAGGGTGCCCGACCGCTTGCGACCAAGTTGCCGTCAACATCCCAGACAATGCACTTGACGCTTGTCGTGGAGCAGTCGATAGAGACCAGGAGATCCCGGGTCACGTGCCAATTGCTTTCGCGGCACTAGCGGCCTTCGCAATCACGATGTCAATGTCATCGTCGGTCCACCATCCACAAAAGAACAGCAGGTCGATGACGGTGAGGCGGTTGCGCATGAAATGGCAGTTGGCAACGGCCCACTTCCAGACGTCCGGCGTGATCCAGTCGTCAAGCTCGTGGGGTATTGAGATCGCCCCGGCCGCGTTCAGCCCGTGAGCGAGGGTCTCCGGTGTGGGCACCGATACGCGAAAACTCTCTTTGTGGTCTGCCCAGTCGGCCAGAACTGCAATAGCCCGGTCGCGATTGCCTCGCCAGCC
>JAYTEZ010000017.1:0-3581 GCA_043734805.1 Microbacteriaceae bacterium | reverse complement strand
CTCAGCTCATCGGCCGTGCGAAACGGTCGCGAAAACGGGATGATTTCGGGCGAAATTGTCGACCCTTCGCCCATCGTCACGTGTGCATCTCCTCGTCGGCCCACGGCGGGCGCGAATCTCTTATTCTACGGAAGGGCAATCGCGTTCGCCCGCTGCCCGTCCATCCGTCGGTCCGTTTCCCCGTCCGTCTCCCCGTCCGTCTCCGAAAACGCAGGACATTCACCACTAATTCGCCACTATTGCTCAATCCGGTGCATTTCGTGGTGAATCTCCTGCGTTTTCGGAGGCGCGGAGCACGCGGCCCGACGGAACCAGGCCAGCCCGCCGTTAGTACCGGTAGTGGTCGACCTTGTACGGGCCGACCGGGTCAACCCCGATGTACGCGGCCTGCTCGGGCGTGAGCACGGTGAGCTTCACGCCGAGGGCACCAAGGTGCAGGCGAGCCACCTTCTCGTCGAGGTGCTTCGGCAGCACGTACACCTTCTTCTCGTAATTCGCGCCATGCACGTACAGCTCGATCTGCGCGAGCACCTGGTTCGAAAACGAGTTGCTCATGACGAACGACGGATGCCCGGTGGCGTTACCGAGGTTCATCAGTCGCCCTTCGGAGAGCACGAGCACGCTGCGCCCGGAGGGCAAGCGCCACTCGTGCACCTGCGGTTTGATCTCGATCTTCTCGGCACCGTCGAGCTTCTCGAGCCCCGCGATGTCGATCTCGTTGTCGAAGTGTCCAACATTCGCCACGATCGCGAGGTGCTTCATGCCGAGCAGGTGCTCGACGGTGATGACGTTCTCGTTGCCGGTTCCGGTGACGAAGATGTCCGCTTCGCCGAGCACGCTCTCGATCGTCGTGACCTGGAATCCGTCCATCGCCGCCTGCAGCGCACAGATCGGGTCGACCTCGCTCACAATTACTCGGGCACCCTGGCCCTTGAGCGCCTCCGCGGCACCCTTACCCACATCTCCATAGCCCGCGACGAAGACGACCTTTCCGCCGATCAGAACATCCGTGGCACGGTTGAGTCCGTCGGGCAGTGAGTGCCGGATGCCGTACTTGTTGTCGAATTTCGACTTCGTTACCGAGTCGTTGACATTGATTGCCGCGAAGAGGAGCTCTCCGGCCTTGGAGAGCTCGTACAGCCGGTGCACACCGGTCGTCGTTTCCTCGGTGACGCCCTTGATGTCATCCGCGATCTTCGTCCAGCGGTCGGGGCTCTGCGCGAGCGAGTCGCGCAGGGTGTCGAGGATGACGCGCCACTCATGAGTGTCGCTGGCGGTCGCATCCGGTACAGCGCCTGCAAACTCGAACTTGCGGCCCGTGTGAACCAGGGTCGTCGCGTCACCGCCGTCGTCGAGGATCATGTTCGGACCGGAGAATCCCTCTGCCGACCAGTCAAAAATTTGCGAGGTGCACCACCAGTACTCCTCGAGGGTTTCGCCCTTCCAGGCGAAGACCGGAGCGCCCGTCGGCGTGCCGACCGTGCCCGTCGGACCCACCGCGATGGCGGCCGCCGCCTCATCCTGCGTCGAAAAAATGTTGCAGCTCGCCCAGCGCACCTGCGCACCGAGAGCGACGAGCGTCTCGATCAGGACGGCGGTCTGAACGGTCATGTGCAGGGAACCGGCGATGCGTGCACCGGCGAGCGGCTTCGAGTTGCCGAATTCTTCGCGGAGGGCCATGAGTCCTGGCATCTCGTTCTCGGCGAGACGGATCTGGTGACGACCGGCTTCTGCGAGCGCGAGGTCGCGGACCTTGAAAGGCAGGGTGGTGCTGATGGATGTGAGCGACATGCTCCTATTCTCGCAGGTCTCGTCGGTCTCGCCACCGAAACGCACGTTCCGCACGTTCCGCACGTAACGCACGTGCCGCACGTTCCACTCGTGCCGCACGTGCCGCACGTGCCGCACGTGCCGCACGTTCCACACGTTCCGCACATTCCGAAAACGCAGGATATTCACCACCATTGCGCCACTTTCGGCACAAAATGGTGCTTCGGTGGTGAATGTCCTGCGTTTTGGGGGAGGGAGGCAGAAGAGAGGAACACGCGATGCGGATGTCGCGGCGGCAGAACTACGCGCGGATGAGCTCCAATACCGAGTCACGAACGCGAGCCATGGCATCCGGAGTTGCGGCCTCGACGTTGAGCCGGAGCAGGGGCTCCGTGTTCGATGGTCGAACGTTGAACCACCAGAACGGCTCATCCGCCGCCACGATGCCGGTCACTGTCAGCCCGTCGAGCTCGTCGAACTCGCCGATCCCGGTGTACGCCTCGACGATGCGGTCGTAGGCTTCCGGGATGTCTTTCAGCGTTGAATTGATCTCGCCACTCAGCGCGTAAGGCGTGTATTTCTTCGAAATCTGCGAGAGCGGCCCGGGCTGCGATCCGAACTCGGCCAGGAAATGCATCGCGGCGAGCATCCCGTTGTCCGCGCCCCAGAAATCGCGAAAGTAGTAGTGCGCGGAGTGCTCACCGCCGAAAATGGCGCCCGTCACTGCCATCTCGTCTTTGATGAGCGAGTGGCCGACGCGAGTGCGCACCGGGATCGCGCCCGCCGCCTCGATCGTTTCGGGCACGATGCGCGAGGTGATCAGGTTGTGGATGACAAAAATATCGCCCTCGGGTTGCAGCTTTCGCACGCGGATGATCTCACGCAGGGCCACGACCGCAGCGACTGCGGACGGGGTGACCGCATCGCCGTTTTCGTCGACGACGAAGCAGCGGTCGGCATCGCCGTCGAAGGCGAGCCCAAGGTCGGCGCCCTGCTCGAGGACGGCCTTCTGCAGGTCGACGATGT
Organism: Microbacteriaceae bacterium; assembly: GCA_043734805.1. Classification (GTDB taxonomy): domain Bacteria; phylum Actinomycetota; class Actinomycetes; order Actinomycetales; family Microbacteriaceae; genus Lacisediminihabitans. The sequence continues at coordinate 785 of JAYTEZ010000017.1, read as the reverse complement.
TCGCCGGCTCGAGCGGGTTCGCCTCGTGGTTCGGGAACGAGCCGTCGAGTTCGAAGTAGAGCGGGATGATCTCGATCGGCAGCGCCGGCAGTCCGGCTGCCTGCCCGAGCACGGCCGGCACGGTGAGTCCGCCCATGCCGTTTCCGGCATCGACCACCACTCGAATGGGCCGGATGCCGCGCAGATCGACAAGGGATCGCAGGTACCCCGCATAGTCGGCCAGCACATCCAGCTCCCGATAACCGCCGGGAACAGCCACCGCGGCAACACCATCGGCGAGATACGCCGTCGCCCGGTCGCGAATCGACCGGAGACCGGTGTCGAAGCTGATTCCCTTCGCGCCGGCCCGCGAGAACTTGATGCCGTTGTAGCTCGCCGGGTTGTGGCTCGCGGTAAACATTGCGGCCGGCGCGTTGAGGTGCCCGGAGGCGAAGTACGTCTCGTCGGTCGAGCAGAGTCCGATGGAGACGACATTGCCGCCGCGCGACTGCACACCCGCGGCGAAGGCGGCGGCGAAGGCGGGGGACGAGTCGCGCATGTCGTGGCCGACGACGACGTCCTCGCCCGCGGCATCCACCTCGTCTGCGAACGCCGCACCGAGCGCCGTGACAACCTCGACGGTCAGCTGTGAGCCGACGAGACCCCGAACGTCGTAGGCCTTGATGAATGAGGCGAGATCGGTCGGGTCGGTCGAGGAAGCGTTCATACCCCAAAACCTACAGTGCGCTCGGCTCCCGGCTGCCCAGCGAGACGTGGCGTATGACCTGCCAGCCGAGCGGCACGGA
>JAYTEZ010000016.1:0-9627 GCA_043734805.1 Microbacteriaceae bacterium | reverse complement strand
AGTCGAAGGGATGATCGTCCGCCCGACTGCGTGCTGCCGAGAACGTCGCCCTCCTGCCTCAGCTCGAGGTCTTTCTGGGCCAGCTCGAAGCCGTCGAGGGTGGAGGCGACGGTTTCGACCCGCTCGCGGGCCAGGGTGCCCTCTTCGGCATCCGTGACCATGAGGCACAGACCCGGCACAGCACCGCGACCGACCCGACCACGCAGCTGGTGCAGCTGCGAGACGCCGAAGCGGTCGGCGTCCAGGATCACCATGGTCGACGCATTCGGAACGTCGACGCCGACCTCGATCACGGTCGTCGCCACGAGCAGGTCGATGTCGCCGCTCGCGAACGCGCGCATGAGAGCGTCTTTCTCATCGCTCGGCAGGCGGCCGTGCAGAGCCTCGATGCGCACGGATGTGAACAGCGGGTTCGCGCGCAGGTCGGCGAGCACGTCGGTGACGTTCGCGATGCGGTGCACGTCGGTGGCGTTGCGGTGCTCCTCGGCAAGCGCGATGGTTTCGGCACTGTCGATCGCCGGGCAGACCACGAACCCCTGCCGACCCAGCGCGAGTTCCTCGGCGAGACGCTCCCACACCCGGTTCACCCACCCCGGCCTATCGGCGAGCGGCACGACGAAACTCTCGATCGGAATACGACCGGAGGGAAGCTCGGCGATCGTTGACACATCGAGATCGCCGAACACCGTCATGGCGACCGTTCGGGGAATGGGGGTGGCGGTAAGAACGAGTACATGCGGCGGGGTCGCACCCTTGCGCCGCAGCGCCTCGCGCTGCTCCACCCCGAAGCGGTGCTGCTCATCCACCACGACGAGGCCGAGGTCGTAGAAGGCAACGCTGTCACTCATGAGAGCGTGGGTGCCGACGACGATCTGCGCCTGGCCCGAGACGGCGGCGAGAAGCGCCTTCCTTTTCTGCGCCACGGGCAGCTGACCGGTGATCAGAGCCGGTCGGAGAACCGCCGCAAGGTCGGGGCCGAGCGTTTTTGCGATCGAGCGCAGATGCTGCCCGGCGAGTACCTCAGTCGGCGCGAGTAGCGCCGACTGGCCCCCGGAATCAGCCACCGCGAGCATCGCCCGCAGCGCGACGAGGGTCTTTCCGGAGCCCACCTCGCCCTGCACGAGCCGGTTCATCGGCGCGGTGGCCGCAATGTCCCTCGCGATTTCTGCGCCAACGTTCGACTGGTCGCCCGTCAGCATGAAGGCGAGTTGCGCATCGAAGCGCTCGAGGAAACCGCCAGCTTTCGGCACGCGCGCGGTGGCGGCCTGGTCGCGAAGAACCTGCCGCTGCTGCAACAGGGCCGCCTGCAGCACGAAAGCCTCCTGGAAGCGCAAAGCCTTCCGCGCGGCACCCCAGTCAGCGTCCTTCTCGGGCCGGTGAATGAGCTCGACGGCGCGCGAGTATGCCATCAGCTTGCGGTCGCGGCGGGCGTCTGCCGGAACCGGGTCGTCGAGCGGCGGGAGGGTATCCAGCACGACGCCGATCGCCTTGTGCAGCTGCCAGGAGGCGACGGATGCCGTTGCCGGGTAAATCGGGATCGGCAGCTCCGCCCACTTGCGGGCCTCATCGTCGCCGCCCGCGGCATCCGGCTCAAACAGCTCGTAGTCAGGGTGGGTCAACTGCAGCGTGCCGCGGTAGTCGCCGACCTTGCCCGCGAAGATGCCCCGCACGCCGGGCCGCAGTTCTTTGGAACGCCAGGCCTGGTTGAAGAAGGTGAGAGTGAGGATGCCCTTTCCGTCACTGATTCGCACCTCGAGAATCGATCCGCGCTTGGCCTGCATCGGTCGCTCGCGTGTCTCGAGGACCTCGGCGACGATGGTGACGCTCTCGTCGACGGGCAGCTGGCTCAGCTCGGTCAGCTCTCCCCGGCGCGCGTAGCGGCGTGGATAGTGGCTGAGCAGGTCACCGACGGTAACGAGGCTCAGGCCCTTCTCGATCGCCGACGCCGACCGGCCGCCGAGGGCCGCGCTGAGCTTCGTATCGAGCGGGGAATCCACCCTCCGAGAGTACCCGTGACGCCCGACATCCGGTTCCACACGAGCGGGAGCTGCCGACATCCCGTCTCCGCACAAACGCGTGTGGCCAACATCCGGCAATCGCCCCGTTTTCGCCAGCGAGAGGGGCCGATCGCCGGATCTGACGCGCACGCGCGCAATCCGTACGGCGAACACTTCCCGCTACGGATAGTGCCCGTTCCGGCGGATAGTGCCCGCTCCGCGGGGCACTATCCGCCGGAACGGGCACTATCGCACGATCGACCGTTGCCACTCGTCGACAGTGGACGTCACATCCTGTACCTCACTATCCGTTGTGTACCCCCCATGAACTGCCGCCGAAAACGCAGGAGATCCTGCCAAATCCGAGCAAAAACGCGCCTTTCGATGCAGATATGTCCGGATCTCCTGCGTTTTCGGAGCGGCAAGACTCTGTAGCGTTGGCACCGATGACACGGATAATCGCCGGCTTCGCCGGCTCCATCACCCTCGCGACACCCGGCACCGGCACTCGCCCGACGAGCGACCGGGTGCGCGAGGCGATCTTCTCTGCCCTCGATGCCCGCGATTCCATCGATGGCGCACGCGTTCTGGATCTGTACGCGGGCTCAGGCGCGCTTGGGCTGGAATCGGCAAGCCGCGGGGCCGCGCTCGTTCGTTTGGTCGAGCGAAGCACCAGCGGGACAAACGCGTGCCGCAGGAATGCCGCAGCCGTGCTCCGGCAGGCGCCGAAGGCGAGCCAGCTGCGGATCGAGGTGACCAGCCAGCCGGTGCAGGCCTTTCTCGACTCCACGCTCGAACGCTGGGACGTCGTGTTCATGGACCCACCGTACGAACTCGGTGAAAACGAGCTCACGGAAAACCTCACCTCACTCGTGCCCCGACTGGCACCGGATTCCTGGCTCATGCTCGAGCGCAGCAGCCGTTCACCGGAGCCGACCTGGCCCTCCGGAATCGAACTCGACCGCCGCACGGATTACGGAGACACGACCCTGTGGTGGGCGCGCGAAACTCAGCCGCCAGAGCCTGCCCAGTCTCGATAGGGATCCCAGCCGGCCGAATCGTGGGGCGCTCCGTCGACGGTCAGGCCCGCACCGTCGACGCAGATCCCGATGCGACGGAAACCGTCGGGTAGCTCGGCGCCCGGCGAAAAGGCAGCGAGCAGGGAATGGTCCTCCCCCCCTGCCATTGCCATCGCCGGGTCAGAGCCGAGAGCGTCGCTCTCGAACTCGATTCCCACGCTGCTGGCCGCGGCCATCCGGCCGGCGTCGATCGCGAGCCCGTCGCTGAGGTCGAGCATCGCGGTCGCTCCTGCGATGGCGGCCAGCCGACCGGCCGCGATGGGCGGAGTGGGTGCGAGCTGGGCTGCGGTGCGCGCGCGAAGCGCCCCGGCAAGCCGGGCATCCGGTTCTCCGTTGACGTCCATTGCTGCGGCGAAGAGCAGTCGGAGGGATGCCGCGGCCTCGCCGAGTACGCCCGCCACCGCCACGACGTCCCCCGCCCTCGCCCCCGACCGCAGCACCGGAGCGCGACCCTCGAGATCCCCGAAGGCCGTCACGGCGATCGTGAGAGTGGCCGATACCGAGAGATCCCCACCGACGACACCGCACCCGGGTGCAAGTGTCTCGCAGGCATCGCGCAGCCCATCGGCAATGCCCTCGAGCAGCGAGACAGGCGAGTCAGCGGGCGCGGCGATGGCCACGACGAGGGCGGTCGGCACGGCTCCCATTGCCGCGACATCCGCGAGGTTGGATGCCGCGGCCTTCCAGCCCAGGTCGTGTGGGGTCGACCAGGCGAGGCGAAAGTCCGGGCCGTGGATCATCATGTCCGTCGTCACGACATAGCGGCCATCCGGCGCGGCGATCACCGCGGCGTCATCGCCCGGCCCAAGCAGTTGGGATGCCGCGAGGGGCAACCGCGGGAAGATCCGCGCCAGGGTTGCCACCTCGCCGATAGCTTCGAGAGTCTCGGCAGTGTCGGCGTCTGGCTGGGATGGCATGCATCAAACGGTAGCCTGAAAGCGATGAATTCGAAGCTCAAGACCGTGAGGCTCCTCGTACTCGCGCCGCTCATTCTCGCCGCGCTCGTGGCCTGCGCTCCGATCGTCCCGCTCACACCCGCCTCCGATGCCACCAACCCGGGTTGCGCCGAGATCATCGTGCGCCTGCCTGGCACGGTTGCCGGCCTGGCCATCCGGCAAACCAACGCGCAGGCGACCGGCGCATGGGGCAACCCCACCGCCGTATTGCTTCGCTGCGGCGTCACGCCTCCTGGCCCCACCACGACAACCTGTTACACCGTCAACGGCATCGACTGGCTCATCGACGACTCGAAGAAGCCCCGCTACGTTTTCACGACCTACGGCCGAACGCCCGCCACCCAGGTTGTTATCGACTCGAAGCTCACGGACGGCCAGGGCACCATCGTTCTCGACCAACTTGCGAACGCGATCGGTTCAATCAGGCAGACCAGGAAGTGTGTCAACACCGAAGATGTGCTGGGCACCGGATCGGCCAACCCGACCGCAACACCCTCGCCGGCGCCGAGCCCATAGCGCCGGTCGGGTAGCGCCCGGCAAGTGCCGGATAGTCCTATAGAGCGCGGCGCTACTCAACCGGCAACAGCCGCGCGCTACTCGACCAGGATGGCGGGCACGTCGCTGGCTGTCGTGAGGTGCGGGGCGATGTCGCGCGGGTTCATCGTGCCGGCGAGCACTCCGGCCACCTGGGTGACGATCGGCATCTCGACGCCGCGCGCCGCCGCGAGCTCGAGAATCGGCGCGACCGATGCGAGACCCTCCGCGGTCTGGTTCATCTGCTTGACGACATCGCTGAAGCTGTAACCCTGGCCGAGCAGTCGCCCCGCGGTGTTGTTACGCGAGAGCGACGATTCACAGGTCGCGATGAGGTCGCCGAGGCCCGCGAGGCCGGACAGCGTCTGGGCCAGTCCGCCGTAGGCGACGGCGAAGTCCGTCATCTCCACGAGTCCGCGGGTGATGATCGACGCCTTGGTGTTCTCGCCGTAGCCGACACCGTCGACGATGCCGATGGCCACGGCGATGAGATTTTTGAGCACTCCGCCGAACTCGGTACCGATGACATCCGTGTTCACAAAAGACCGAAAGTACGGGTTCGTCGCGGCGGCGGCCACGAATGTCGCGGTCGCGAGCGAGGTCGAGGAGACAACGGCCGCGGTCGGCTGTTCCTTGGCGATCTCGAGGGCGAGGTTGGGACCGGATACCACGGCAATACGGTCAACGTCGATGTCCAGCTCCTGGCTGATCACCTCGCTCATGCGGAACCGGGTGCCCTTTTCGATGCCCTTCATGAGACTGACGACGATCGCGTCTGAGGGGATGGCGTTGCGCATGATCCGCAGGTTTTCTCGCAGGGACTGGCTGGGAACCGCAACGAACACGATCTCGGCACCGTCGAGCACGTCGGGAATGAGCGAACTTGCCCAGAGAGTGCGTGGAAGGTTGATGCCGGGCAGGTAATCGCTGTTGCGCTTCGACTGCGAGATTTCGCGGGCGAGTTCCGGTCGGCGCGCCCAGATCGCAACGTCGGAGCCGCCGTCGGCCAGCACCTTCGCGAACGTCGTGCCCCAGCTGCCCGCGCCGAGAACGGCGACGCGACGCATGCCCGGCTTCGAGAGCCGGATCGGCATCGTCATGGGGCTACCTGCGGCGAGAGGACTATTCAAAGCGCCCGATTTCCGTTTGGCTGTGCTTGGACGGATCCCACGCTTCGGCGGGCGCCGGCTCACCACGAAGGTCGGCCAGCAATACGGTGATCGCGGCCATGAGCACTGCAGTGGCTTCGTTCAGGGTCTTCGGATCGAGGCCGCGACCCTTGAAAGCCGAGAGGTCAACGGGGTCGCCGAACTTCACGGTTATCGTTTTGCGCGGAAAGAAACTGATCTTCTTGCCGTAGCGCGGCATCACGAGTTGGGTGCCCCAGTGGGCCACGGGAATGAGCGGGATGTCGGCGAGCAGCGCCATCCGAACCGCACCTGTCTTGCCTCGCATCGGCCACAGGTCGGGGTCTCGGGTGAGCGAGCCTTCCGGATAGATGACGACGGCGTGACCCGCCTCGACAATCTTGTCCGCGGCGGCGATCGGGTCGTGGCCGCGCACAACGCCGACACGCTCGACCGGGATCTGCCCGGACGTCCGAAGGAACCAGCCGACCACGGGAACCCTGAACAGTGATGCCTTGGTCAGGTAGCGCGGCATGCGACCGAGCTTGTACATCACGCGCCCGATCACGACGGGGTCGATCTCGCTGTAGTGGTTGGGCGACAGCACGAACGCGCCGCGCTTCGGAAGCTTCTCACCGTCCACGACAATGTATCGGGCAAGCAACTCCATCGGCGGAATGAGCAGCGCTGCCAGAAGCCGGAAGATCGGAATCTTCTCTGATTTATGCCGCTGTGGTGTGGTGTGGTACGGCACCGCGGTGCTACCCCTCGAAGACGAAGTCGGCCCCGAGCACCTCGAGTTTGTCAATGAAATGCTCGTAGCCGCGGCTGATGATCCCCACATTGCTGATGGTCGAGACTCCGTCGGCGCTGAGCGCCGCGATGAGGTAGCTGAAACCGCCGCGCAGGTCGGGCACGCGCACGTTCGCTCCGTGCAGCTTCGTCGGTCCGGTGATGATCGCAGCCTGCTCGAAGTCCCGTCGGGCGACCCTGCGTGGGTGGTCGGGTAGCCCGTTCTTGTGAACAACGATGTCGGCGCCCATTTCGTTGAGCGCCTCCGTGAAGCCGAAGCGATCCTCATAGACGGTCTCGTGAACGATCGAGACGCCGTTCGCCTGGGTGAGAGCCACGATGAGAGGCTGCTGCCAGTCCGTCATGAAGCCCGGATGAACATCCGTCTCGATCGTGACGGGCTTGAGTTCGCCGCCCGGGTGGTAGAAGCGAATGCCGTCGTCCTCGACATCAAACGCGCCTCCGACCTTACGGAACACGTTGAGGAAGGCCATCATTTCTGACTGGCGAGCGCCCCCGACAAAGATATCGCCCTTGGTGACGAGAGCAGCAGCCGCCCAGCTCGCGACCTCGTTGCGGTCAAAAAGCGCGCGATGCTTGTACCCCTCGAGCCGGTCGACCCCCTCGATCAGGATGACGCGGTTGGGCTCGACCGAGATGATCGCGCCCATCTTCTGAAGGATGGCGATGAGATCCATGATCTCCGGCTCGATGGCCGCGTTTTTGAGCTCGGTGGTGCCCTTGGCGCGCACGGCAGTCAGCAGCACCTGTTCGGTAGCCCCGACGCTCGGATACGGCAGCGTGATGTTTGCGCCGGTGAGACCATTGGGCGCCGTGATATAGATGCCCTCGAAGGTCTTGTCGACGACCGCGCCGAAGGCGCGCAAGGCGTCGAGGTGGAAGTCAATGGGACGGTCGCCGATTCGGCAGCCGCCGAGGTCGGGGATGCGTGCCTCACCGAGGCGGTGCAGCAGCGGCCCGCAGAACAGGATCGGGATGCGGCTGGAGCCGGCGTGCGCGTCGATCTCGGCGAAATGCGCCTTCTCGACGTTGCTCGTATCGAAGAGCATTACACCGGGTACGGGGGTTGTAACGACAACGCCATACACCTCGAGGAGACCGCGGACCACCTCGACATCGCTGATGTCGGGAACGTCACGCAGCACGCTCGGCGTCTCGCCGAGAAGAGCTGCCACCATCGCTTTGGTCACCAGGTTCTTGGCACCACGAACAGTGATACGACCCTTGAGCGGGTTGCCGCCAGTGATCACGATCTTGTCTGACTTCAATCCCACTCGCTCACCTGCCTTTTGGGCATCCTTAACAAGGGCGTTCATTCATTCACCTGCAACCTGTTGTTGTGGAATAGTTCGTGGTCGCCAGGATTCACGGGCGATTTCAAACTGTGTGATCTGCGCCTCATCGCGCAGTGTCAAGCCAATGTCGTCAAGTCCTTCGAGCAGCCGCCACCTAGTGTAATCGTCGATGTCGAAAGGCACAGTGAGGTCGCCGATTCTCGCCGTTTTCGAGACCAGGTCCACCGAAGCTTCTATTCCGGGCTGAGCATCGATCACCGCCCAGATCAACTCGAGATCCGCGTCGCTGATCTGCCCGGCGAGAAGGCCCTGTTTGCCCGAGTTCCCGCGGAATATGTCGCCGAAACGGGGGCTGAGAACGGCGTCAAAACCGTAGTCGCGCAGTGCCCAGACCGCGTGCTCGCGACTGGAGCCGGTGCCAAAATCCGGGCCGGCGATGAGCACGCGTGCGCCCTGGAACTCGGGCTTGTTGAGCACGAAATCCGGGTCCTGGCGCCAGGCGTAGAAGAGCGCGTCATCGAATCCAGTCCTGGTCACGCGCTTGAGAAAGACGGCCGGAATGATCTGGTCGGTATCGACATTTGACCGCATCAGCGGCATCGCGATGCCGGTGACTACTGAGACCTTGTCCATCAGGCGTTCACCTCGACTACGGGCGCTGGTCGATCGGCAGAGAGATCCCACGGGCTCGACAGCGATCCCCTAATGGCGGTGGCCGCGGCCACGAGCGGAGAGACGAGGTGGGTGCGTCCGCCCTTGCCCTGACGTCCCTCGAAGTTGCGGTTCGAGGTGGACGCGCAGCGCTCCCCCGGGGCGAGCTGGTCGGGGTTCATGCCGAGGCACATCGAGCAGCCGGCGAAACGCCACTCGGCGCCGAACTCCGTGACGATCTTGTCGATGCCTTCCGCTTCGGCCTCGATGCGCACGCGGGCCGAGCCGGGCACGACCATGACGCGCACGCCATCCGCCTTCTTCTGTCCTTTGATGACGGATGCGAAGGCCCGCAGGTCTTCGATCCGGCTGTTGGTGCACGAGCCCATGAAAACCGCGTCGACGCGGATGTCCTTGAGCGGCGTTCCGGCCTCGAGGTCCATGTATTCGAGCGCGCGCTCGGCCGAGGCGCGCTCGTTCGGGTCGATCATGGTCGACGGATCCGGCACCCTCCCGCTCAGCGATGCCCCCTGACCAGGGTTGGTTCCCCAGGTGACGAAAGGCTCGAGTTCGTTCGCGTCGAGGAACACCTCGGCGTCAAAGACTGCCGTCTCGTCGGTGGCGAGCGTGTTCCAATACTCGACGGCGGTATCCCAGTCGGCTCCCTTCGGCGCGTGGGCCCGACCCTTCAGATAGGCGTAGGTCGTCTCGTCCGGCGCGACCATTCCCGCCCGCGCACCGGCCTCGATCGACATGTTGCAGATCGTCATCCGACCCTCCATCGAGAGCGAACGGATGGCGCTGCCACGGTACTCGAGCACGTATCCCTGCCCGCCCCCGGTGCCGATCTGCGCGATCACCGCGAGGATGATGTCCTTCGCCGTCACGCCGGGGCGCAGCGTTCCCTCGACCGTGATAGCCATCGTCTTGAACGCGGTGAGCGGCAACGTCTGGGTGGCGAGAACGTGCTCAACCTCGCTGGTTCCAATGCCGAACGCCATCGCCCCGAACGCGCCATGGGTGGAGGTGTGAGAATCGCCGCAGACCACAGTGATGCCCGGCATGGTGAGCCCGAGTTGCGGCCCGACGACGTGCACGATGCCCTGCTCGATGTCGCCGAGCGAGTGCAGGCGCACCCCGAATTCGGCACAGTTGCGGCGCAGGGTCTCGATCTG
>JAYTEZ010000015.1:0-12859 GCA_043734805.1 Microbacteriaceae bacterium | reverse complement strand
GTCCCGACCACGCGGGCGTCCCGCACGATCAGGTCGGTCACGAAGCTGTGCTCAAGGACGCGCACGTTCGATGCCCGAATCGCGTTGATAAGCGCCGTCTCGATCGCTGCCCCCGTTGCATCACCGCCGGCGTGCAGCACGCGCGCCCGCGAGTGGGCGGCTTCGAGCCCGCGTGCCAGCTGGTTGCCGCGGTGATCGAAGGCAACGCCGAAACGGATCAGGTCACGGATACGCTCGGGCCCCTCGGTGCAGAGCGCCTCAACTGCCTCAAGCGTGTTGAGCCCGGCACCGGCCCGCAGTGTGTCCGCGATGTGTTCCTCAACACTGTCGTCGTCGAAGACCGCCGCCGCTATCCCACCCTGCGCATAAAAAGTGTTGCTTTCGGACAGCTCGGCTTTCGTTACCAGCGTCACGACGTGCGTGGAACTCGCGGTGAGTGCGGCCACAAGACCGGCGATCCCGCTGCCGATGACGATCAGGCTGGGCACGCTCAGTTCGCCATCGTCGCGTTCGGCTTGGCCGCGAGCATTCGTTCCAGGGCAACTCGTGCAAATGCGGTGATTGTGGCTGGAACCGTGATCTGATTCAGCACCTCTCCGCGAATGAGCCCCTCGAGCACCCAGGCGATGTAGCCGGGGTGGATGCGATACATGGTCGAACACGGGCAGACAACAGAATCGAGGCAGAAGATCGTGTGCTGTGGGTACGCGGCAGCGAGTCGCTGCACCAGGTTGATCTCCGTGCCGATCGCAAAAGTTGAGCCGGCAGGTGCGGCCGCTATGGCCTTGACGATGTAATCCGTCGAGCCATACTCGTCGGCCGCGTCGACCACGGGCATCGGGCACTCCGGGTGCACGATCACGCGCACATCGGGGTATTTGGCGCGGGCCCGCCCGATCTGGTCGACGGTGAAACGCTTGTGCACCGAGCAGAACCCGTGCCAAAGGATCACGCGAGCGTCCTCGAGAGCAGGCTCATCGTTTCCGCCCAACAGCTTGCGGGGATTCCACAAGGGCATCTGCTCCAATGGCACGCCCATGGCTTTTGCTGTGTTGCGGCCGAGGTGCTGGTCCGGGAAGAAGAGCACACGTTGTCCGCGTGCGAATGCCCACTCGAGCACCATCGACGCATTCGACGACGTGCAGACGATGCCGCCGTGCTCACCGCAGAAGCTCTTCAGGGCCGCCGACGAGTTCATATACGTGACCGGGATCACCGGCACACGTCCCTCGGAATCCGGCCCGATTCCATAGAGCTGCTCAAGCTGCTCCCAGCACTCCTCAACCGAGTCGACGTCGGCCATGTCGGCCATCGAGCATCCCGCGGCGAGATTGGGAAGAATCACCGACTGCTCCGGGCCGGTGAGGATGTCGGCCGTCTCGGCCATGAAGTGCACACCGCAGAAGACGATCGCTTCGGCCTCAGGTTTGGCCTTAGCGGCGTTTGCGAGTTGGAAGGAGTCGCCCACGAAATCGGCGTACTGCACTACTTCGTCCCGCTGGTAAAAGTGGGCAAGCATCACCACCCGCTCGCCGAGGGTCTCCTTCGCGGTTCGGATGCGACGATCCAACTCCTGCGGGCTTGCCAGACGATACTCTTCGGGCAGCTCGCCCTGGCGAGGTGCGTCCGCCGGAATGGTGTCCGCCATCGAGGCGCCGGGACCATATCCTGGCGCCTGCTGGTCGAAAACCCACGGAGCGTTCAGAAGGGCGGGCGCACATGTGCTGCCCTCCGTCTTTCCACGCTCGATCAACCGGATGGTCCTATCCACGGAGGCCGTAGCTGTCATAGTCGTCTTCCTTCTGGTCTGGCCGTCTGATGCTCGAAGCCCGCCCGTCGAATGTTTGGCTAGATGGTCAGTTGCCGCTCAGCGGCCCTCGATCCACCAGATCGACAGAGGCGTCGTAGCGATAGAGCCGAGGAGGCCGGTGTCGGGTGCCCGTGAGCCGCTGCTCGGTTGCGACAACGGCTTTCGACGCCTCGATCATTCGCCGAAAATTCGCAGGGTCCAGCGACTTGCCACGCACGGCCTCATGCACTTCCCGCAACTGGGCGACGGTGAAAGTCTCGCCAAGAAACGCATGAGCGATGCGGCTGTGCTCCATCTTGTTGCGCAGACGCCAGAGCGCGTAATCGACGATGAGGCTGTGATCGAACGCTAAAAACGGCAGGTCATCCGCAGGGAACCAACGGACGTTCTCCCCAACGCTTGCCCGGGCAGCTTCCTCGGATTCCACGAGCGCCCAGTAAACGATAGAAACGACCCGACCCTCGCCAAGAGAACGATCGAGGCCGCCAAAAGCATAGAGCTGTTCCAAAAATTTTGGCTGGAGTCCCGTGGTCTCACCGAGGGCGAACGCTGCCGCCGACGCGAGCTCCTCTCTCGCCCCAAGCGGGCCGCCGGGTAGTGCCCAGCAGCCCTCGTACGGTTCGCGGATGCGCCGCACCAGCGGCAGCCATACCGTGGGCAATCCGGGAGTGCCCTCCGGACGCAGGGCAAAAACGACGGTGGAGACCGCGAGAGTTACCGCGCCTTGTAGCGGATCTGTCACCGCACTCCACTCGTCACAAGCACACTCCCACGATAGAAAAGGTAGAAATGACTCTAACACGTTTTCTGTCTAGGGTTAGACCTCCGAACAGGTCGAGCAAGGCAAACGGTGCCGTTGTGAGACAACCATGATGCTTTCGCATCGACCCGAAAAAATCCGGGGGTAGAAGCTTTTGCCGAAAGCCCAGCGACGAGCCGGATGTCTACTGGCCGGTTTCGTCGAGAGCAAGATGCTGGCTTCCAGAGGGCATGCCCGCGAAGGATCCAGGGATTCCGATCGGCTACGCGCGCTGCCGCGGCTTCCAACGCCGCGAGAAAAGGCGACCTGCTGCCCCGTCGCTTGCTACCCGACCCGTCAGGTGCGAACTTTCGCCAGGCTCAGCTTGGCAGCGGTTTACGATCCGAGGTCGGCGTGGTGGATTTCGGCAACGTTTGGGTGCGCCCGGAGGCGGTACCGCAAAGCGTTTTCGCCATAGGTCTCCAGGATGGGACTATGCGTCGGGTCGGTCGATAGCCCCCGGGCCTCGACCGCCAGGGTTGGGTCAAGCTCGAGTTGCGGCATAACGGAGTCCAGGGCGGGGTTGAAGAAAAACGGAATCGAGATCCGGTCTTCCCCGATGCGAGGTGACACCACCCGGTGCAGCGTGGCCTTGAGATAACCGCTGGTGGCCAGCTCCAGCATTTCGCCGATGTTCACAACGAACGCGCCCGGAAGAGACGGGGCATCGATCCATTCGCCGTCGTGCTCTACCTGTAATCCTCCCTTCCCAGGCTCAATAAGCAGGAGGGTGAGCACCCCGCCGTCACGGTGCGCACCGACTCCCTGCTTCGACACAGCACCCGATTCACCGGGATAACGCACAATCTTGAGCAGCGAAAACGGATGACTCGCAAAGGCACTATCGAAGACGTTCTCTGGAGAACCGAGCGCGAGCGCCCAGGCCCGTAACAGACGAAGCGACAAAGCGCTCAACTGTGCTGTCCATCGAGTGACAATATCCCGCAGCTCGGGGAGCGCTGCTGGCCAGAGATTCGGTCCTTCGAGGCGCCAGAAGTCCGGCACGCCTGGTGCGCCATCAACTACCTCACGTTCAACACCGATATCTATCTGTTCGCGCCAGTCAACGTCGCCGTGAGTGAGCTCACCACCAACCCGCGTGTAGCCACGAAACTGGGGGCTGTGGACATTTTCGATCGCCAGCTTCTGCTCGACTGGCAGATCGAAAAATTGGCGTGACACCGCCAGTAGTTCGTCGATGAGGCCTTGATCAATGCCGTGGCCGACCAGGTAGAAGAATCCGACGTCGTGCGCGACACGGCGCAGGTCTTCACGGAAAGCGGCGGCCTCACCCGCTCCCGCGGCTAAACGCGAAATATCGAGGATGGGAAGCGTGTCTATCACCGTGACATTTTCCCAGAAATACCGCCGCCGTCTCTCCGTGTTACGGAATGCTAAACGCGTTGGTTAGGCGCGGTGCGGACGCGTCCGGTCCTGTCGCGACGAACTGTATGCAGCGTCGATTCGCCGATCACGGTTAAGAGTGCGACTCGGCCTCGATTAGGGCCGCTTCGAATGCAACCCAAGGGAGCATGGCGCACTTCACCCGGGCCGGATAACGCGAAACTCCGGCGAAAGCTGCGGCATCCCCCATCGTCTCCTCGTCCGGCTCGATCGTGCCGCGTGATCGCAGCATCTCGCGGAAGGCGTCGAGCAGTGCACGGGCGTCGCGCGAATCCGTCCCGCCCACGGCGCAGCTCAGCACCGAGGCGGACGCCATCGAGATGGAGCATCCGTCGCCGCACCAAACGAGTTCCTCGACCCTTGCGCCCGCGGGCTCGCAGGCCCCGTCGCCCCCCTGCGCCGTGTTGCGCACGGCTAGGCGCACAGTCACCTCGTCGCCACAGGTGGTGTTGACCTGATGTGACTCGGCGAAGCGGAGGTCGCCAGGCCCAGCAGCGTCCGCGTCGGCCAGCGGTGCCAGCGGCTCAGCAGACGATCCATACCGTGCCTTCGCGTGGTCGAGGATGATCTGCTGGTACAGCTGCTGCAGGTCGCTGGAGGTCATCGGCTCACTCCGAAGAAGGGGGTGACCTCACGCATGGTCGCAACAAAACGGTCGACTTCGTCGGTGGTCGTATACAAGTAAGTACTCGCGCGGGTCGAGGCGGTCACGCCCAGACGCCGGTGCAGGGGCTGCGCGCAGTGGTGTCCCACACGAACCGCGATACCCGCCTCGTCGAGGAACTGACCGACGTCATGCGCATGGACGCCAGCCACATCGACACTGGCCAGACCGATGCGTTCGACCCCGACGGTCGGCCCGAGTATGCGAACGCCCGGTATCTCGCTGAGCCCCGCGACGAGACGCTGACCGAGCTCGGCCTCCCGTGCCGCGATGCGCTCCATGCCCGTTTCGGTGAGGTAATCGACCGCGGCGGCAAGCGCAATCGCCTGCGAGATGCGTTGTGTGCCCGCCTCGAAGCGTTGCGGCGGAGGAAGGAACTCGGCGCCCTGCATATCGACGGTGGTGATCATCGAACCGCCCGTGAGGAAAGGGGGCATGCCCGCGAGCAGCTCGGCCTTGCCGTAGAGCGCGCCGATGCCGGTGGGGCCGAGCATCTTGTGGCCGGAGAACACGGCAAAGTCCACGTCGAGGGCGGCAACGTCGACGGGCAGGTGTGGCACCGACTGGCAGGCGTCGAGGAGCACGAGCGCGCCGACGGCGCGAGCGAGCGCCACGAGCTCCGCGACCGGATTGATGACGCCGAGCACATTGGAGACGTGAGTAAACGCGAGAAGGCGCGTGCGAGGGCCAACGATCTCGGCCGCCGCATGGAGGTCGAGGGTGCCGTCGCCCTGGACCGGAATGTACCGCAGGGTTGCTCCCGTGCGCTGAGCGAGCTGCTGCCAGGGGATAAGGTTCGCGTGATGCTCCATCTCGGTGACGACGATCTCATCGCCCGAATCGAGCCGGAAGCGCCGCGCGTCCTCCCCCCCGAGTTCGAGTGAAGCGTTGGAGAAGGAGTAAGTCACGAGGTTTATGGCCTCTGTCGCGTTCGAGGTCCACACGATCTCGTCGCTGTGCGCACCGACGAACGACGCGACGGTCGACCTGGCCGCTTCGAAGGCCTCGGTCGCGGCGACGGCGAGCGTGTGTGCTCCGCGGTGCACCGCCGCGTTGCGCTGCTCGTAGAACTGCCGTTCGGCCTCCATGACGCTGACCGGTTTTTGCGAGGTCGCACCAGAGTCCAGGTAGCTGAAGGCATGCCCGTTCACGAGCTGCCCGAGAATCGGGAAATCGTTTCGGATGCGTTCGACCTCGTCGTTCGTCAGCGAGCGTGAGCCCGCGAGTCGCATCGATGGGGTGTAAGACATCATGAGTAAAGGCTATTCCTCCGCTATGGCAAACCGCCCCCGGATACGCGTCGGTCCGCTCGCCGGGCCCCGCACCCGAGGTGCAGGGCCTCCATTTTACGCACAACGAATCTCTGCACCATCCCGCGCGAACCACCCTGGCGCGCTCACTTCTCTGCACAAATCCTTTCGTACTGCGCTGGTGTCCAGCGTTAGAATCTTTCCTGACGCGGGGTGCTTTTCATTGGGTAACCGGTGGGGCTGAGAATAAACCCGTCGAACCTGATCTAGCTCGTACTAGCGAAGGGACGTCACTCTCGTGGCTCCAAACCGGTCTGGACCGTTCGTCGCGCTGACGATCGCGGGGAGCGACCCCTCCGGCGGCGCAGGGATTCAGGCAGATTTGAAGACTTTCAGTGCCCTCGGTGTCTATGGCACTGCTGTTATCACCGCGCTCACGGCGCAGAACACGATGGGCGTGACCGGCGTTCATGAGGTACCCGCCGCATTCGTCACGCAGCAACTCGAAACGCTGGTGTCGGACGTGCGCATCGATTCGATCAAGATCGGCATGCTCGCCAATGCTGAGATCATCGACGCTGTCGCGGACTTCCTGCGGAAGCACACGTTCGAGCACGTCGTGGTCGATCCGGTCATGGTCGCCACCAGCGGTGACCCGTTGCTGGCCGAAGAGGCCATCAACGCGCTTCGTGACCTTGTGCCGCTGGCGTCCGTGATCACTCCCAACCTCGCTGAAGCAGCGGCACTGCTCGGGCGTGTTCCGGCCCAGACGGTTGCCGAAATGACGGCGCACGCACATGAATTGAAACAGCGGGGCGCACGACGAGTCCTGCTTAAAGGTGGCCACCTCGAAAATACCGCTGAGGCTCGGGACGTATTTTCGGATCCGGACGGTGACCACGTCTTGTCGGGCCCCCGCGTCGCGACGCGCAACACTCACGGCACGGGGTGCAGTCTCTCGTCCGCCCTGGCCGCCCTACGCCCCCAGCGGGAAAACTGGAGCGACACCATCCGGGATTCCAAGACCTGGCTGACCGGTGCGCTCTCGGCGGCCGACACCCTGCAGATTGGCCACGGCTCCGGGCCAGTCCATCATTTCTTCGAGCTGTGGAAGCCGCGGTGACCTTCGCTGCCGCCAGGCGGGACGTCAATGAGCCGATCCGCCGAGGAGCTGGCGCGTGACGCGAAGGTTCAGATCAGCCAACCCACCAGGGCCGGAACGAAGGCGACAGTGACCGCTGCGGCCAGCAGAATACTGTCCGCGACATGCCAGGGCGCTGGTTCCGCCCAGGTCCGCCGCGGACGCGCTGCCCGGGTCGACGAGAACCCGCGCGCTTCCATGGCGACCGTCATCCGTCCGGCCTTCCGAACAGTGTGAATCAGAAGCTCGAACACGAGTGCGGCGAACTGCTTGCCGCGGACGGCCGGGGATCGCCCACCGTCGACTCCTCGAATTCGCCGGGACCGGCGGAGTTGCTGCCAATGCCGGGCAAGGTTTTCGAATTGCTGGAGCGCGGCCGTAGCGGCAATAACCGGTCGAGCCGGCAACCGGAGACGTTGCACGAGATGATCACCCAGCGTTGAGGGGTCGAGGTAGGTCGCGAGGTAGACGCCAGGAAGCACGAAGAATGCAATGCGTAGCCCGGCGGTCGCGCCCGCGAGCGGATTGTGTCCGGCGCTGAGGAGCCAGGTCGAGAACCCGACCGACGCCACGGCAAGCATGCCGGGCACCAGACGTCGAAGGTTCCGAAGGTTCCATCCTGTGATCAGCGGCGACAGCACCAGCCAGGCACCGATTCCCGCCAGTGCTTGACGGATATCGGCGATGACCAGCGCACCGACGAGCAGGGCCAGGGAGGCTCCCAGCAGTGATAGCGGTCCGCAGTAGCCAGCGAGAGCATTCCCCTGACGACGGTAAGGCGGCAGTGGATAGTCGTGGTGGGCGGATGGCTCGGAGTCGTCGGCGGAGGTTGGCAGCACATCGGCGGAAAAAGTCGGTGAAACCTCACGTCCGCGTTCCAGCGTGATCGTCCGATCTGCAAGGCGGATCAGCAGTGGGTCGTGGGTGGTTACGATAACGGCGACGCCCGCGCTTCGTGCCGCGAGGATGACCCCGGCAACAGCGGCCCAGGTCTGCCGATCCTGACCGACCGTCGGTTCGTCAAGCACGAGCACCGAGGGGCCGTGCGCGATTGCGCCGACCAGGGCCAGGCGCCGTAGTTCACCACCGGAGAGGTGATGCGGATCTGTATCGGCCAGTTCGGACAACCCGAGGACACCGAGAAGTTCATCGACGCGAGTTTCATCCGTCGGCTTGTCGAGACCGACCGCCCGACACGTTACGAGGCCATCCTCTCGAACAGTTCGTCCGATAACGGCGAGCTCGGCCTGCTGAGGCACCCAACCGATTCGCCGGGCAATATCGGGTGCCCGCCAGTACGCCGGACGAACCTCGGTCCCGATCCGCAGGGCCAGGGCGGCCGTTACCTCGCCGGAGGACGGAGGTTCAAGACCGGCCATCGCCGCCGCCAGGGTCGACTTCCCCGCACCGCTTGCCCCCACCACCGCCACGATCTCGCCCGCCCGCGCGACAGCTGTCACGTCCGTCAGTATCTGAGTAGAAGACCTCCCGCCGCTACCGCCATGAAGCCCGACCGAATCCGTCCTTCGAACGCTGACCTGCTGTGCCTGGATGAGATCCCGCCCGCGCGGCGAAGCCGTCATCGGAGCGCACAGTTGGTCGGGAATGAGGACAGGAGTGGGCGCGGGCACGCCCGGTACCCACACGCCCTGGCTTGCCAACGATAACGCGCCGGTTTGCAGCGTTATCCCGGGAGGGCCATCGGCGCGGATGACACCCTTCGGGCCGAGGATCACGATCCGATCGACCAAGGCCAACCACGGTTCCAACTCGTGCTCAACGATGATCATGGTGGCACCCGACTCGACGACGGCGTCGCGGACAGCCCGCCGGACGGCTGCAGCCGACACGGGATCAAGCATCGACGTCGGTTCGTCGAGGAGCACCAACCCGGGCCTCATGACGAGGACCCCGGCCAGCGCGAGGCGCTGCGCTTCCCCGCCGGACAGAGCTTGCACCGCGTGCTCCGTCCCGTAAGGAAACGTCACTGACCTCAAGCTCTCGCGGATCCGACCCCACATTTGTTCCTGGGGTGTACCCGCGTTCTCCAAACCGAAAGCGACATCACGACCAACACGGCTGGCAACCATGGCATCCGTCGGATCCTGAACGAGCAAACCGATCGCCGCTTCTGCGAGCGCCGCACCGCCGACGTCGACTCGGCCACTCAAATCGCCGGACTCCGTCGTGGTCAGCACCCCGGCGAGTGCGCGAAGCAGCGTTGATTTTCCAGAACCGCTTGGTCCAGCGAGAAGCACGTGCTCACCCGGTTCGATGGTGAGGCAGATGTCGGCCAGGACGGGCTCCCGCCGACCGAATGGTCGCCAGGTCAGGTGCTGAACATCAACGCGCGCCCCACTGGGGTACGGGCTCACTGAGAAAACGGCCTAATCCCGGGCGTGCGCGCGGTGTTCCTGAAGCTCCTGGCCCGGAGGAAACGCATTAAGGGCTCGCGTGCGGGCAAGTCCCCGCACGAGCAGCCAACCGCCCAGGCCCGCGATCACGCCCCCGGAAATCATGCCGCAGCCCAAATAGATGATCCGCCAGGTCCAGGAATAGCCCGCTACGTAAGTCCACCACTCGTAACCCACGATTTCGAGAACCGCCGAAAAAAGACCGCCCAGAACTGCGACTGACACGCCAAAGCGTCTCCAGAGGAACACGGCGAAAATCAACTCAACGCCCAGCCCCTGCAGGGCGCCCGAAATGAGCACTCCAGGGCCCCACTGGTTGCCCAAAAGCAACTCGACATTCGCGGCAATGAGTTCCGTCAACACCGCAGCGCCGGGACGGCGGACTATGAGGGCGCCGACGACAGCGGGAATCAACCACACCCCGAGCGCCAGTTCTCCAAGCGGAGGGAATCCAGCCGTCACGATGCTCACGCCGGGATAGATGAACGTGTCGAACGCCCAGAACACGACGCCGAAGGCGACGGCGAGCATGGCTACCGTGATGAGGTCAATCCCGCGCCAGGCAGTAAGCCGACCGGAGGCGCGGGCCGCCAAGTTGACAGCGACGCGTCGCGTGCTGTGTTGTGTGGTGATGTTGTCAGCGGTCATTTCTAGCCTTTTCCCTTAGGACCCAGTGGATACTGTGGGGAAGTAGCGCTACCGCCACCACCGATCGGATTACCCCGTCGGAGTTGGCGAAACGTACCTGAGATTCCCGACTCCCTTCGCCGGCGCTAACCGGAGCAGGTTCGAGGGTCTGCGGTCTTCCGCACTCTCAGCGCACAATGCGCTCCCCTGTCGTACTACCGCAATGATACCGCGACCGGAACTCGCAGAATATTCAATGTCCGTCGGCGTTAGACAGGATGGGCGCGACGGGAAGTGCCCTAATACACCGGCTTGGTCGGTTCTATTTCGTTCACCCAGGCCAGTACTCCCCCGGTCAGGTGTTTCACCCGGGTGTAGCCCCGCTGCCGCAGTTCTGCGAGCACGTTTGCTGACCGCGTTCCCGACTTGCAGTGCAGGATGATGTCGCGGTCCTGACGAAGTTCGCCCAGTGCTTCTCCGGAGAGAATTCGGCCCTGAGGAATAAGCCGGGATCCGGGAATGGCCACAATCGCGTGTTCCGCGGACTCTCTGACGTCGATGAGATCGAAATCATGACGACCGGCGTCCCTGGCGGCGAGCAGTTCAGCCAACTGATGCACGGTGATGGCGTTGTCGTCATCCGGACCGAGGTCCACACCCGGTGGCCGGGGCGCGCCGCAGAAGAGCTCATAGTCAACAAGCTCCCTGATTGGCTCGCCAGCGGGGTCCTTGGAAACAGTGATCTCCCGCCAGGATGAGGTCAGTGCGTTGAACAGTAGAACGCGACCAAGCAGGGTTTGTCCGACACCGGTGATCAGCTTGACTGCCTCCATCACCATCATGGAACCGATGGCCGCACACAGCATGCCGAAGACACCGCCCTCGGCGCAGGACGGAACCGATCCAGCGGGAGGCGCCTCCGGATACAGGTCACGGTAGGTGGGACCGTGTTTTTCCCAGAAGACGCTGACCTGACCGTCGAAGCGAGCGAGGGAGCCCCACACGTAGGGCTTGCCGAGAATGGCCGCGGCATCATTGACCAAATAGCGGGTGGCGAAATTATCCGCCCCATCCACAATCAGGTCGTAGTCAGCAAACAGCGCAAGGGCATTGCTGGCGTCGAGCCGGAGATGATGAAGCTCAAGGCTCACCTGTGGGTTCAGCTCTGCCAGCGCATCCCGGGCGGATTCCAGTTTGGAACGTCCCACGTCGGACACTCCGTGAATGATCTGACGCTGCAGGTTGCTGAGATCCACGATGTCGTCATCGATAATCCCGAGAGTTCCGACACCGGCGGCGGCGAGGTAGAGCAGTATCGTCGAGCCCAATCCTCCGGCACCGACCACCAACACCCGCGCATTCTTGAGCCTTCGCTGACCAAGGATGCCCATCTCGGGGATGATGATGTGCCGGGAATACCGTTCCAGCTCCGCTGCGCTGAGGCCGTCAGCCGGTTCAACCAGGGGCGACAATTCGATCGCGGATGCTCCGATGCGCGGGTTCCCGGCACTCACAGGTCCGGGCGTCCCATCATCGCCGACGATGCCCAAGCATGTTCCCGTTTGGGAATACGCCCAGCTTGCGACGCGAGCCTGCCAGCGATGACAGCATGCTTGAACGCCGAGGCCATCCTGATCGGATCCTGCGCGCGCGTGACGGCCGTGGCCAGAAGAACCGCATCGCAGCCGAGCTCCATGGCCAGCGCCGCATCCGAGGCGGTACCGATTCCGGCATCGAGGACCACGGGAACTCCGGCGCGGGCCACGATCAGTTCGATGTTGTGCGGATTGAGAATGCCCAAGCCGGTGCCGATTGGGGCACCGAGCGGCATTATGGCGACAGCTCCCAGGTTCTCCAACCGCAGCGCGAGCACCGGGTCATCGTTGGTATAGGCAAAAACCTTAAAGCCGCGTTCGACCAGCTGCTCCGTGGCCGCCACGAGCTCGACGGCATCGGGGAGCAGCGTCTGCTCGTCGGCAATGACCTCGAGTTTGACCCAATCGGTTTCCAGCGCCTCGCGGGCCAGTTCGGCCGTCGTCACCGCTTCGCGAGCGGTAAAGCAGCCGGCGGTGTTCGGAAGCACACGGATTCCGCGCTCGATCAGCAGGTCAAAAAGGGATCCGGATGTCTCGGGGCTATACCGGCGCATCGCCACCGTAGTCAGTTCCGTGCCGGACGCCAACAGCGCCGCGCCCAGCCCGTTCAGACTTGGCGCACCGCCGGTGCCCATGATCAGGCGCGAACCCAGCTCGACCCCGTCGATCAGTAGAGAATCGTGCCCGGTTGGCGCACCGACACTCATCGATTTGTTGGTGCTCATCGGTCAACCTCCCTGCGCCGCGGTGACAATTTCGATGTCGTCGCCGGCGACGACGGTCGTAACGGCCCATTGGCTTCGCGGCACAACTTCGGCGTTGAGGGCGACGGCGACGCCGAGTCTATTGCCGTCAGCGGCCTGGCCGTTGACGGCAATCTGGCGGCCGGTTGCCGCTTCGACCAGGTCGGTGACGGTCGCACCGATCACGAGCGCACGGGCATCGCCGTTGACGGTGATAGCGGCCGTGTGAGGGCGTGCCACGGGTAATTCAGCCATGCAGGGCCTCCTTGAAGGGGAATACCGAAAATCGATCGGGGCGAAAGCGATGCCAGCGGGGGTCGGCCGTACCGTCAAGCAGTTGCAGACACAGTTGCGCTGCTATTGGGGTGAGCAGTACGCCGTGGCGGAAGAATCCGGTCGCCATTATTAACCC
>JAYTEZ010000014.1:0-7530 GCA_043734805.1 Microbacteriaceae bacterium | reverse complement strand
TGAACCCGTGCAGCTGCACGGCGACGGTGCTGCCCGCAGCGCCGCCGCGCAGCACGAAGTCCACGAGCGATTTGGTGGTTTCCTCATCGCTCATACCCGAGTCTTCGAGACCGGCCGCGCGAACGGCGCCTCGCGCTTTCGGGCCGCGCACGAGGATTCGTGAGTGCGAAAGTGTGTCGGTGAGGTCGTGACCGAGGCCCGCGGCATCCGCCGCTTCTAACCATCGTCGGATGCCGTACGACGTTGTCGCCAGCAGGATGTCGGGGCGCAGGGCGATGATCGCCTGCGTGGCACTGGTGAGCACTTCATCGTCGGCGGCGGCAGCGATGAGAATCGCCGGGGCATGGACAACTTCGGCACCGCGACGCTCGAACGCGGCGATGAGGTCTTCCGACCTACGGTCGGACGTTACGCCGATGCGAAAGCCCTCGAGCCGGTCAGGGCGGAAGGCTGGACCGGGTACATCGTTGGCGGTATCGGTCACAGTGACTCCGTCGAGAGGCGGTCGCAAACGCAGGCGACGGTACCGCTGCTAGGCCCGGGTTGCGAGCGAGACATCGTCGTGGAGAAGCTCGACAGCGGCGGCATCGTCGTGCTGTGACAGGCGTACGACCTCACCAATGACCACGACCGCCGGCGAGCGAACGCCGAGTTCGCTCGCCGTTGCCACGACATCGCCGACCGAGGAAACAGTGGTGCGCTGGCGAGACGAATGGCCGCTCTCGATGATGGCGACCGGCATGTCGCCGCGCATGCCGTGCCGCGCAAGACCTGCGGCCAGGTGGGGGAGCGTGCCGATTCCCATGAGCACGACGACGGTGCCCCCGAGGCCGACCAGGTGTGCGAGTTCCTCTTCGGCCAGCGGCGCATGGCCCGAGACCACCGTGAAGATGCGGCTGACGTCGCGGTGGGTCAGCGGGATTCCGGCTGCCGCGGGAACGGCGATCGCGCTCGTGACACCCGAAACCACGGTGACGGCAACTCCCGCCTCGCGGCACGCGATGACCTCTTCGCCTCCGCGTCCGAAAATGAAGGGGTCGCCTCCCTTGAGTCGCACCACCGTTTTGCCCGCTCGGGCGCTCTCCACGAGCATCCGTTCGATCTCGCCCTGAGGCACCGCATGATGCCCCGGTGACTTGCCGACGTTGACGAGTTCGGCGCCGGGCGCCCATTCCCTGAGCTTGTCATGGGGGGCCAGTCGGTCGAAATAGACGATGTCAGCTTCGCTTAGGGCGCGCTTGCCCGCAATAGTGAAAAGGTCGTCGTCGCCCGGGCCGCCGCCGACGAGCACCACCTGACCGGTTTCGGATGTCGCGGCCGGCGCCTCGCGCGTCAGCCAGGCTCGGCGCTCGCGACACGCATCCGTCATCATGCGGTCTGCCGAAGGGGACAGTTCGACGGCGACCACGAGGTCGAAGGCGGAGATGAGATCGCGCCAGGCGGACGCAGCCTCCGGAAATTCGACTCGCACCACTGACGCCGGGACTGGCCCCGGCGCGTCGCCGGTGAGGGAGACGATCGCCCCCGCGGCGAGATACCGGGCGACGACTCGGCGCGCCCGTCGGTAACCGCCGACGATGAGGACACGTCGACCCGCACAGTCGAGACTCAGCTCCATGAGATCACTTCCCGTCCTGCTCGTCGGGCCGGCGGACCCTGATTCTCGGACCGGACAGCATGACGGCGCCCGGCCGCTCGGCAGGGTGCTCCTCGGGCCGCTCAGCTGGCCAGGCTGGCCGTGGCTGGTCACGCTCCATCACCTGCACGATTGCCGGATCGGGGGTGCTCGGCGCGTTGACGAAGGAACGGAACCGGCGGAGCCGTTCCGGATCTTTGAGCGTTGCCGCCCACTCGTCTTCGTAGTTGCCGACATGTTCAGCCATCGCACGCTCCAGCTCTTCGGCGATGCCGAGCGAGTCATTGCAGACGACGTCGCGAACGTGGTCGAGGCCACCCTCGAGTTCCTCCTGCCAGCGCGCGGTTCGCTGCAGTCGATCGCCGGTGCGGATGTAATACATGAGATAACGGTCGATATACCGGATGAGGGTCGTATCGTCGAGATCCTGCGCGAGCAGTTGCGCGTGCGCCGGTTGGTAGCCGCCGTTGCCGCCGACGTAGAGATTCCAGCCGAGCTCGGTTGCGATGATGCCGACGTCTTTGCCTCTGGCCTCGGCGCATTCGCGTGCGCATCCGGAGACACCCAGCTTGAACTTGTGCGGGGATCGAAGGCCGCGGTAGCGGAGCTCGAGGTTGATGGCCATGGCCACGGCATCCTGTACCCCGAACCGGCACCAGGTCGAGCCGACGCACGATTTCACCGTGCGGAGTGACTTTCCGTAGGCCTGGCCCGATTCGAACCCGGCATCGACGAGGATCTTCCAGATCTCGGGCAGCTGCTCGAGGCGAGCGCCGAACATGTCGATGCGCTGCCCGCCGGTGATTTTGGTATAGAGGTTGAAGTCGGCCGCGACCTCGGCGATCACCTTGAGTTTCTTCGGAGTGATCTCGCCCCCGGGGATGCGGGGGACCACCGAGTAAGTGCCGTCCTTCTGCATGTTCGCGAGTGCACGGTCGTTCGTGTCCTGGAGGGCTCCACGGCCCGCGTCGAGAATGTAACCGGAGGTCTGGGTCGCAAGGATCGAGGCGATGACGGGTTTGCAGATATCGCAGCCGAGACCGCTGCCGAAACGCGTCATGATCTGCTCGAAGGAAATCAACTGCAGGATGCGCACCGACTCGAAGAGTTCGCTTCGGCTGAGTGCGATGTGCTCGCACAAGGCTTTCGAGACCTCGATGCCCGCGCGCCTCAGCTCGGTTTCAAGAATCTTCTTCACCAGCGGAACGCACGAACCGCACTGCGTGCCCGCGCGCGTGCAGGCCTTGAGCGGGCCGAGCTCCGTGCACGCTTCGTTGTGGTCGCCGCGAATAGCCGCGCGCACCGCGCCGACCGAGACGTTGTTGCACGAGCACAACTGCACATCATCGGGAAGATCGGAGTTGCTGGGTGGTTCCACACCGGCCGCCGACAGGTAGGCACCGGGTTCGGCGGGCAGCTTTCGCCCGAGTAACGGCCGCAGGGCCGTGTACGGTGTCGCGTCGCCGACGAAGATCGCCCCGAGCAGGGTCTTCGCGTCGTTTGTGACCACGATTTTTTGGTAGAGGCCTCGAGCCGGGTCGGCGTAGACGACTTCAAGGGCGTGCTCCGTCAGGCCGAGGGCATCGCCGAAGCTGGCGACTTCGACGCCGGAAAGCTTGAGTTTCGTGGCGTCGTCGATGCCGGGGAACACGGCTTTACCACCGTGGATGCGATCGGCGGCCACCTCGGCCATGGCATTCGCGGGAGCCACGAGCCCGACGCACACCCCGCCGACACTCGCCACTTCGCCGATCGCCCAGATTCCTGGAATCGACGTCGAGCAGTCGTCACCGACCGCTATGCCACCGCGCGGGCCGAGCTCGAGGCCTGCCTCACGCGCGAGTTCGTCGCGCGGCGTTATACCGATCGAGAAGACGACAAGATCGGCATCAAGGTTCCGGCCGTCCGTGAGCCTCACGCCCACCACCTCTCCGGCGGGAGACAGCTGAATTTCGGATGGCCGATTGCCGAGCTCGAGCGTGATTCCCTGGGCCTCGATGAGCCGCCCGAGTGCCTGGCCGGCGCCCTCATCGAGCTGTGCGGACATGAGCCAGCGACCGGAATGCACGATCGTTGCGAGGCCTCCCAGCCGCTGAAGCCCACCGGCGGCTTCGAGCCCGAGCAGGCCGCCGCCGACCACAACCACCCGAGCCGGCCGGCCGAAATGTTCACGCAATCGAGAGATCTCGCAGACGAGAAAGTCGACGTCCTCCACCGTACGATAGACGTGACCACGGTCGGCCCCTGGAATCGGCGGAACCGTCGCTGCGGAGCCGGTCGCGAACACGAGATGGTCATAGCCGAACAGCTCGCCATCGGCGAGGGTGACGGTGCGAGCCACGGCGTCGACCGCGATGACGCTGTGTGCACCGCGGTAGTCGAGCGAGGGTGAATCCCACATCGCGGGATCTCCCAGCGTGAGATCTTCGGAGTCGACCAGGCGTCGAGACAGTGCGACCCGGTCGTAGGGCAGATGGTTCTCTTCTCCGAAGACGGTGACAAAAGTTGCCGAACGTGCCGGGTCGGAACCTGTCGGGAGGGAGGTGATCCCGGTCTCGCGTGCCCGCATGGCCTCGGCGAACCGGTGTGCCGCCGGGCCGCCTCCGATCACGATGACGCGTCGAGTTGGTGCGATGGCGGGGTCGATCAGGGAGTCGGCATTCGTGCTGTTGGCGAGATCCATGGCGGCACCTTCCGAGAGTCGTTGGATTCCGTCAGGCTAGAAGTTCCGCGTTTCCTCACCGTTGCGCCCAGGTAACAATCTGTGACCGCTACCTCACGCCGCGCCCGCCGCGGTGTGAGGAGTTCGTTACCTGATTGTCACGGCGCGGGTGCTTGCGTGAAATCCGGCATGCCTACCGTGGTGATATCGCCCAACGCAGGAAGGCTCGGTGAGATCATGGAGACTGCCACCAGTGCACCGACTTCTCAGCGGGCGCCCGAGGGGCAGCGGGCATCCGAGGGGTGGGTGTCGGTGTGCCGCCTCGATCAGCTCGAACCACTCTGGGGTGAGGCCGCGCTGCTCGATAGGGAACAGCTTGCCGTGTTTCTTCTGCCGGACGGAAGCCTCCACGCGGTGACCAACCGAGACCCGGCAACCGGCTCGTTCGTAATGTCTCGAGGCATCGTCGGATCCCGGGTTGACCGCGCGACGATCGCGTCGCCCCTTCATAAGCAGGTCTATGACCTCGAGACGGGCGAGTGTTTCACGACCCCCGAATACTCGCTGCGCACCTTCGTCGTGCGAGTCGACGACGGGGTCGTGCAGGTGCGGCTGGACATCGAACCAACGGCCAAGGCTCTGGAATGACAGCAGGATGACTGCGGGGTACGCGCCTGTTCTGGTGGCGGCGTCCCACGGCACCAGCGATCCGTTGGGACAGCGTGCCGTGGAGGCGCTCGTGCTCGCAGTTTCGCACGCTCGCCCGCAGCTCCGCGTTCTTGGCAGCTACGTTGATGTTCAGCAACCGGATGTATCCGCCTCCCTCGATGCGCTCGCCGACGAGCCGGAGGTGGTGATCGTTCCGCTTCTCCTGTCGGCCGGTTATCATGTGCGGGTCGACCTGGCCAGGGCCGCGAGCGATGCCATGCCCACCGCGGTGCGGGTGACCGGGGCGCTCGGGCCCGATGCCCGCCTCACCGCCATTCTCGGGAGTCGGCTCGCGGAGGCGGGACTTCGGCCCGGTGATTGCGTTGTGCTTGCCGCGGCCGGTTCGAGCGACACGAATGCCGTCGACGATTGTCATCTGGTGGGGCGTCAACTCGCCGAACTGCTGGGCCGCGAGGTCACCGTCGGCTTTATTTCGGCCGCGCTTCCGCGACTTTCCAGCGCTGTCGCGTCGGCGCGGGCCGGTTCGCCCGGGCAGCGCGTCGTGATTTCAAGCTACCTGCTGGCTCCCGGATACTTTGCCGGTCTCGCCCACTCGGCGGGGGCGGACGTTGTGAGCGCTCCGATCCTCGTGGCGGGACAGGAACCCCCGCCAGGGCTCGTGAATACGGTGATCGACCGCTACGAGGGCGCTGCATCGTTCCTGTGACGGTCATGTGACGGGCGTGTTTCGGCGGCCTATCAGCTACCAGAGAGCCGCGTGAGCGCTTGGTCACCGAACGGTAACTGCGGCAGCCGCTCGCCGAAACACGGCATCGGTAGCGTCGATCACACGCACCATGTCGCATCCGATTCCTGACTGGGAGAATCACATGTCACCAACGACCGTTGCTCCATCACCGGGAGAGACGACACGCGCCGACTCGCATCTTTCCGCATCGGCCACCCTCGTACACAGGCCAGGTCGCTGGATCGACAACTGGAACGCCGAAGACCGGGAACAGTGGGAGGGCGGCGGGAGGCTCATCGCCGCCCGCAACCTGAAGTGGTCGATCTTCGCCGAGTTCCTCGGGTTCATCATTTGGCAGCTGTGGAGCATCGTCGTCGTGCAACTGCCCGCCGCCGGGTTTACTTTCGATACCGGCCAGATCTTCTGGCTTATCTCGCTGCCCAGCCTCGTCGGCGCGACCCTGCGGTTTCCCTATACCTTTATGGTGCCGAAGTTCGGTGGTCGCAACTGGACCATGATCTCCGCAGCTCTGCTGCTCATTCCGGCGATTGCGCTCGGCTTCGCGGTGAGTAATCCGGCGACTCCGTTCCCCGTAATGCTGCTGATCGCGGCGCTGGGAGGCTTCGGCG
Organism: Microbacteriaceae bacterium; assembly: GCA_043734805.1. Taxonomy (GTDB): domain Bacteria; phylum Actinomycetota; class Actinomycetes; order Actinomycetales; family Microbacteriaceae; genus Lacisediminihabitans. The sequence continues at coordinate 1,207 of JAYTEZ010000014.1, read as the reverse complement.
GCGGAAACTTCGCCAGCTCGATGTCGAACATCACATTCTTCTATCCGCAGCGTGAAAAGGGTTGGGCCCTGGGTCTCAATGCTGCCGGGGGCAACCTCGGAGTTGCGGTGGCGCAGATCGCCGTTCCGATCGTGATCACCATTGGCGCGGTCGGCACGCTCAATCTGCGGTTCGCCGGCTGGGTCTGGATCCCGCTCATCCTGGTCGCCATCTGGGGCGCGTACCGGTTCATGGACAACCTGTCGAACGCGAAGGCCGACTTCGCGGCATCCGCTGCTGCTGTTCGTGAACCTCACCTGTGGATTCTCGCCGTGCTTTATATCGGAACGTTCGGATCATTCATCGGCTTCGCCAGCGTTTTCCCGAAACTCATCGTCGACCAGTTCCCAACCTTCTCGGCCTTCCACGTCGGCGCGGCCGCGATATCGATCGCCTTCCTCGGCGCGCTTGTCGGTTCGCTGTCGCGACCGTTTGGCGGCAAACTCGCCGACCGTTTCGGCGGAGCGGCTGTCACGGTCGTTGCGTTCGGCGTCATGGCCCTCGGCGCACTCACGGTCATCTGGGTTCTGCCGCTCGGTGACTTCTGGGCGTTCCTCGGTTGCTTCCTCGTGATCTTCATCGCCACCGGCATCGGCAATGGCTCGACCTACCGGATGATCCCCAGCGTGTTCGCCGCGCGCAGCGGAGTGACCAATGCCCATCACCACTCCGGTGACGTGAACACCCAGCGCAAGACGGCCGCCGCCCTCGGCATCATCTCGGCCGTCGGCGCTTACGGCGGTTTCATCATCCCGCAGATGCTCGGACTCTCGAAGACATCGTCCGGCAGCTATTCGACCGCGATTTACGGGTTCGTCGTCGCCTACGTTGTCCTGATGGCGGTGACCGCATTCTTCTACCTTCGGCGCGGCTCGTCGGTAGCCGGGCAGCGAATCTAGGCCGGCCAGCTCGCCGCCCCGCCGTAATCCGCCCGCCGCAATCCCGATCGAGGAGCACGTACCGTGACAACCGCAACCGCCGAGCGTGGCATCGCGACGCACTGTCCGTACTGCGCCCTGCAGTGCGCGATGACGGTGACCGCGAGTGTCGACCGTGGCAGCGTCGACCATGGCAGCGTGCAGATCGCGGGGCGCGCGTTTCCGACGAACCGCGGCGGACTCTGCAAGAAGGGCTGGACGGCGGCGGAACTTCTCGCGTCGCCGGATCG
>JAYTEZ010000013.1:0-3844 GCA_043734805.1 Microbacteriaceae bacterium | reverse complement strand
GCAAGTCGCGCCTTCCCAAGAAGCCCTCCGCCAGCTAGGAGCGAGGGTTGGGCAACCCGGGTCCAGCGGCGAGGGTTGGGCAACCCGGGTCCAGCGGCGACCCGGAGATTCACGGTACTCACTCCGGTACGAAATGCAGGAAATGGTCGACTCCGTCGATGCGCGGGGCACACCGCTTGGCGGGCCGTGCTGATCTCATCCTGCATTTCGCACCGCCCTTCGCCACCGCTGACACACTGTTCCCCGACGCCGGTCCGAGGTGCCGAGCGCTCCCGCGGCGGCGGGGCAGACTCGGCTTCAGCTGAGGAATCCGCGCAACAGTGCCGCCGATCCCTCAAGGTGCTCCCGCATCGCGGAGGTCGCCCGTTCGATGTCACCCGTGAGAATAGCGATCACGACCGCCTCGTGCTGCTGGTTCGAGTGCTCGATGTTGGGCTGGAGCAACGGGATTCTATCGAGAAGCTCATTCACCCGCATCCGGTTGTCGGCGAGCAGCGGCACGAGCGATGGCGCGCCGACGAGTTCCCCGATCGTGAGGTGAAGGCGGGAATCGAGCCGTCGATAGTCGGCGATCGAGGCGGATGCCGTCTCGTCGAGCCTGCTCCAGAGCATCTCGCGGTCCGCCGCAGAGAGGCTTTTGGCGGCGGCGGTCCGAGCCGCTCCGACCTCGAGGATTTCGCGAAGGGCGAGCACATCCTCGATCTCCTCGGTCGTGAACGGTGCGGATGCCACGATCCCCTCGATCGCGGAAAGCGCGCCCCGAGGCGGCAGTGCGTCGACCACAAACGTGCCGCCATAGCGACCACGTCGCGACACCAGGAATCCGGCATCCGATAGCGATCGGATAGCCTCGCGCACCGTGTCGCGGCTCACCGAAAAACGGGTCGCGAGATCCCGCTCGGCCGGCAGTGCCTCGCCGGGTGGCACGATGCCGAGCCGGATTGTCTGAAGCAGGCGATTGATCGTCTCCTCGAACGCGTTGCCCGCGCGCACGGGCCGGAAGAGCGCGTCCCCGGCGAGATCCGGACGCGCGGCATCCGGCTCCAAGGATTCACTCATTACAGCGGGGTGACATAGGCCGCGCTGATGCCCCCATCGACGAGAAAGGTCGATCCGGTGATGAAGGAGGCATCGTCGCTTGCGAGGAACGCGACGGCCGCGGCCAGCTCCTCCGGCTCGGCAAACCGGCCCTTCGGAATGTGCACGAGTCGACGCTGGGCTCGCTCCTCATCTTTTGCGAAGAGTTCCTGAAGCAGCGGGGTGTTCACCGGGCCGGGGCAGAGCGCGTTGACCCTAATCCCCTGTCGCGCAAATTGCACGCCAAGTTCGCGGCTCATCGCGAGCACCCCGCCCTTTGACGCGGTGTAGGAGATCTGGCTGGTTGCCGAGCCGAGCACGGCCACGAATGACGCCGTGTTGATGATCGAGCCGGACTGCTGGGCAACCATGTACCTGAGCGCCGCCCGGCAGCAGAGGTACACCGACTTGAGGTTGACATTCTGCACCCGTTCCCAGGCCGGAAGCTCCGTGGTCTCGATCGAGTCGTCCTCGGGCGGTGAGATGCCAGCGTTGTTGAACGCGATATCGACCGAACCGTAGGTCTCGTTCGCGACGGCGAAGAGATTGTTGACCTGGGCCTCATCGGTCACGTCGACCTTCACGAACAGGCCGCCAACCTCCGCGGCGGCGGCGGCTCCCGTCTCCGGGTTGAAATCGCCGATGATGACGGTGGCACCCTCGGCGGCGAAGCGTTTCGCGGTCGCGAGTCCTATACCGCTCGCCCCGCCCGTGACGACTGCCACCTTCCCGGCGAGGCGCTGGGTGAGATCGATCTTCGTGATGGCCATGGTTCTCCTGGTCGGTGCTGATGAAGCTGGTCGGTGTTGATAACGCTGGTCGGTGTTGAGCTGGCTAGTCGGTGCTGATGAAGACGTTCTTGGTTTCGGTAAATGCGGTGGCGGCATCCGGTCCAAGTTCCCGCCCGAGGCCGCTCTGCTTGAAGCCGCCGAAGGGGGTCGAGTACCGCACAGACGAGTGCGAGTTGACCGACAGGTTGCCACTGTCGATGCCGCGGGAGACGCGGATGGCGCGGCCGACATCACGAGTCCAGATCGAGCCGGACAGTCCGTACTCACTCGCGTTGGCGAGGGCAATCGCGTCCGCCTCGTCGTCGAACGGGAGCACGGTAACTACCGGTCCGAAGATCTCGTCGGTGACCGTGCGATCGGTGCGCGAGCCGGGCAACAGTACGGTCGGCGGGAACCAGAAGCCCGAGCCATCCGGAGCACTCCCGCGAAACGCGACCTGGCTGTCGTCGGGCACATAGGACCGCACCTTCGCGAGGTGAGCGGCGGAGACGAGTGGGCCCATTTCGGTCGTGTCGAGGCTCGGTGAACCAACCCGCACGCCCGTAACGGCTGGCTCGAGAAGTTCGAGAAAGCGATCGAAAACGCTTCGCTCGACGAGGATCCGGCTGCGCGCGCAGCAGTCCTGTCCCGCGTTTTCGAACACGGCGTACGGTGCCGTCGCCGCGGCCTTCTCGAGGTCCGCGTCGGCGAAAATCACGTTGGCCGACTTGCCACCGAGCTCGAGAGTTACGGCTTTGACCTGAGCTGCGCAGCCCGCCATCACGCGCTTGCCGACGGCGGTCGAGCCGGTGAAGACGACCTTGCGAACATCGGGGTGAGAAATAAACCGCTCGCCGATCACATCCCCCCGCCCGGGCAGAACCTGGAACAGGCCCGGCGGAAGCCCGGCGGCACGGGCGAGCTCGCCGAGGCGAATCGCGGTCAGCGGCGTTATCTCGGCGGGCTTGAGCAGCACCGCGTTGCCCGCTGCGAGCGCGGGAGCGAACCCCCAGCTCGCGATGGTCATCGGAAAGTTCCACGGCACGATGACCCCGACCACCCCGAGCGGTTCGAGGAAGGTAACGTCGAGGCCGCCCGCGACGGGAATCTGGCTGCCGATCATCCGCTCAGGAGCCGCCGCGTAGTAGTTGAGCACGTCGCGCACGTGCCCTGCCTCCCAGCGCGCCTGGGAAATCGGATGCCCGGAGTTCGCCACTTCGAGCTGCGCGAGGTTCTCGACATCCGCCTCGACGACCGCGGCGAATCGGCGAAGACCGGAGCCACGTTCGGCGGGCGGCAGGGCAGCCCAGGCTCGCTGCGCCGACATCGCGTCGGCAACCGCGTCGTCGACGCGCTCGAGCGTCGTGTGCTCGACTACCTGCAGCACGTGCTCGTTCGCCGGGTTGATGAGGGTGATCGCGGTCATTGGGTGCTTTCTGCTGTCGAATAGCGGCGCGCGCCCCGGAGCGACTCGCGATTGGCGCGAGCGGCGTCGACGAGCCCGGCGAACAGGCGGAGGTCGTCGACGTCCTCTTCCGGATGCCACTGCACGGCCACACCGAACACCATCGTTTCCAGTTCGACCGCCTGGATCATGCCGTCGTCGGTTCGCGCGGTGACGAGCAGACCGTCCGCCAGCCGGTCGATCCCCTGGTGATGGTAGGACTTGACGCCGAGGGTCGGAGTGTCGCGGAGAAGAGCGGGCAACACCCCGTCGGAGCCGAGGGTGACGTCGTTGACCGTGAAGGTGCCGCCACCGGCGTTGTAGCGGGCGGAGCCGACGACGTCGGGCAGGTGCTGGTGCAGGGTTCCACCGAGTGCGACGTTGAGCACCTGGAGTCCACGGCAGATGCCGAGAAACGGCAGCTGCCGCTCGATCGCACCGGTGAGCAGGGCGTCTTCCCAGGCGTCCCGGTCCCGGCGCGGGTCATCCGTCGTCTCGTGCGGCGCCTGCCCGTAGCGCGCCGGGTCCACGTCTTTGCCGCCGGTGATGATCA
>JAYTEZ010000012.1:0-2430 GCA_043734805.1 Microbacteriaceae bacterium | reverse complement strand
CGGGCAGGTCGACGGTCAACGTCTCATGGTACGGGCGGTATTTGTGGATCGGCATTTGCGATGCCGTTTGTGTGTTCTTCATGGTCTTGCGCTCCTCTAGAGACTCTGTCTCTTTCGCTTAGGTCAGTAGGTCAGCCAACGACGAACTCCGCGACGAGTGAGGCCTGAAGGTTAGGACTCGTCGCGGCAGCTAAGAAGGAGCAGACCGAACAGCACAGCTTCAGAATAGCACTTCAGCAACGCGGAGGAGCGGGTCGCTTTCTTAGCGGAAGCTGCGCATGAACCGCACAGTGTGCCGCACACTGAACGACGGAAGGTAGGCGCGAGCGAGCGACGCGCCAATCGACGGAAGTCCAAGCGGATCCGGATAGGCCATGATGAGCGGCTGGAGTTCTGGCTGGAATTTCTGCTTGAAGGTAAGCAGCGACTGGAAGCCGTAGACGGGTTCGAGCGTGCGGGCGAGAAACGAGAGGAGACGCTGTGTGCCATCGGGTTCCTCGCCCTCTGCGGCGCTCCGGGCGAGCGGGGCCGCCGAAAGGCTCATGAACTCTATTCCGCGCTGCTGCATGAGCAGTGCCGCCGACGCGATGAGAAATTCCATCACACCGTTCATGCTGTCCGGGCGACGGCGCATAAAGTCGAGAGTCCACCCGATGATTTCTCCGTCACGATAGGTCGGCATCCAACTGGTCACCGCGTCGACGGCGTCGTCCTCTCCAACTGCGATCAGCAGAGCGACGTCCGCGTCCCGCAATTCGTCGAGCCCACCGAGTGTGAAACCGAGCTCCGGCAGCTTCTTGTCGGCAACCCAGGACTCCGAGATGCTCTCGATCTGATCGGCGTGAGCAATCGACAGTTTGGCGTAGGTGGTCCATTCCGCTCGCACGCCGAGACGCTCGGCGCGGTTGATCGAACTTCGCACGTCCTGCCAGCTTTTGCCCTGCATTGACCAGGTTTCCGGATGCACGATCGTCTCCTCCGCGACGACCATAGTTGACCAGCCCATCGATTCGAACAGTCCGAGGAATCCGTCACTCACGCTGTAAAAGACCGGGATCCACCCGTTGTCGTCACAGAAGACGGCAAAATGGTGAATCGCATCGTCGGCGAGCTCGCGAGGACCGATGGGTCCTGCCGTGGTGATGGCAACACCTGAGTTAACCCGGTAGGCGATAGCGACCTGGCCGTCCTCCGAGAACCAGTAGTCGTTGCCGTTCCAGGTAGCCATGTGACCGAGCGACCCGCTCCCGGTCTTGAGGATCGCCAGCACCCGGTCGCGTTCGGCAAAGCTGTAGCGGTTTCGCTCCGAGAAGAACAGGGGGATCGTGGCGACCAGAAGCACGATCCAGAACACCGGCCCGATGCCCTGGTAAAGAAAGCGCGAGAGCGGAGCGGTCGGCAGGAACACGATGTTCTCCAGCCGAAGGAAACCCACCGGCACGAAACGATCAGGCAGGTCGGCAAGAAGTTGCCAGAACGTGACCGTCGGGCTGAATTGTCGCCGATCGAGCCAGCCAAGACCGAGGTAGATGACGGACAGGCCGAAAAAGGTGCCACCGACTGTCCACAGAAATCGAATAGCCGAGCGGTGCGGGAGGTGCACGGTGAAATGGCGGAGGTTGATGGCAATCAGAACCGCGATCACCAGCGGCACGAGCACCGACACCCACAGCCTGACGATGGACTCGACACCGGTTGCAAAGTCAGAAATCACATCGCCGCTTCCGAGAGCCGGGAGGATCCCGTAATAAAACGCGGCGATCAGAGCCAGAAAGAGGTTGATCGCGATTGCAATAAGGGCAGCACTCCGGCGGCCCCGGAACATGCCGAGCGCCGCAACAATGAGCACGATGAGCGGAAGGGCGGCGAGCAGCACCGGGCCGGGTCCGCTGAGTCGGGCGAGATCCAATTCGAAATGGCAGCCCTTCGATGTTGCATGGCCGATGCAGTGGTGAACCGCGGTCTGCATGCGCGGAAAGGCGTCACGAAAAAGCAGTCCGAGCGGATGCAGCGGGCCGTATGCGGCCGGCGTAAAGATGCTCACGAACGGCCCTGCCGCGGTGATCATAAGCGCGAGTGACAGAAGGCTGCGTGCCTCGTGGTGGGAGCTGCGAGCCCAGCGCACGGCCGGTTTCGTGCCGGCCAGCAGCATCCCAAGAAATAGACCGGCAACCGCGGCGATGATCCGGAACAGGTCGGACGGCTGACCTGAGTAGAGAAACACGATGATGAGAGCGGCGAATCCCAGAACGCGCACGCGACGACGCCACAGCGGCCCGGCGAAGGCGCTCGCGGTGAGAAGCGTTCCTGAGATCGCAGTGAGCGGGTCGATGACGATCATCTCCTGGATGCGGACCGCCCAGATTTCGCGCGCCATGAGCCCTGCCGCCTGGAGCAGCATTCCGACCCCCGCACCCACGTACGCGGTGA
>JAYTEZ010000011.1:0-2814 GCA_043734805.1 Microbacteriaceae bacterium | reverse complement strand
CGGATCGCCGGCTGCGTCCCAGGGGCGCAGGTGCTGAACAAGCTTTCGGAGGACTCCTACGAGGTCGGCATGAAAGTAAAGCTTGGCCCGGTGACGATGCAATACAAAGGGCAGATGCGGGTCCTCGAGCGTGACGCGACCATGCACCGGGCCGTGTTCGAGGGACGGGCGCAGGAAGCGCATGGGCAGGGAACGGCTCAGGGAACGGCAACCCTCACCCTCGTCGAATCGGACGGCGTCACACAAGGCACCGTCAGCGCTGACGTTGGCCTGTCCGGCAAGGTCGCTGCCATGGGCAAGAGCATCATTGGCAGTGTCACCGAGCAGATGATGACGCTGTTCGCCAAGAATCTGCAGGCGATGCTGGGGACCTCACCGTCGGAGTCGGCCGCGCCGGCGAAGGTCACGGGTGAGAGCGCGGCTGAGAGCACGGGTGAGGTCTCGGCCTCGGCTGAGACCGCAGCCCAGGGCTCGCCGGGCGACACGGCCGTGCCCGCGCCAACCCCACGCCCATCGCCGGCGACGGCCGACACCAGCCTGAACGCATTTTCCCTGGTCAAGGGTCTGGTCATGGACCAGCTCAGAAACCCGGCCAAACTCCTTGGCCTGATGTCCGCGGTGGCGCTTGTCGCATTTTTACTCGGCCGCCTCCTGTCAGGCCGAAAGGCGATGAGATGACGAGGCCCCAGAAATCCGCACGAGATGCGTGAGGTCCTTGGCCCACTGCTGACCGGCTGGAACAACGGAGACACCGCGGTTCTGGCCACTGTGGTCCGCACCTTCGAATCCGCGCCGAGGCCCGCGGGAACCTCCATGCTGGTCACGTCCGGCGGGGCGGTTGTCGGCTCGGTGTCCGGCGGCTGCGTCGAGGGCGCGATCTACGAGCTCGCGACCGAAGTGGCCGCGGACGGCAAACCGGTGCTCGTGCGCTACGGGATCAGCGATGACGACGCCTTCTCCGTCGGGTTGACCTGCGGCGGCATCATCGACGTGTTTGTCGAGACCATCTCCCAGCACAGCTTCGCCGAACTCGACGCGGTTCGAAACGACATCGAAGACTCCCGTCCGGTGGGGGTCGCAACGGTGATCGAGCATCCGGATGCCGGCTGGCCGGGCCGTCACCTCGTGATCCGGGCGCACTCATTCGACGGCGATTTGGGCTCGGATCGTGCCAATCGCGCCATCAGCGCCGATGCGAAGGGCTTGCTCGCTGCGGGCCGTAACGGCACCCTGACGTATGGTCCCGACGGCGAGCGCCGCGGCGAGGGAATGCAGGTTTTTGTCAACAGCTTCGCGCCACGGCCGCGAATGCTTGTGTTCGGTGCCATCGACTTTGCCGCCGCGCTGGCCAGGCTGGGCACCTTTTTGGGGTACCGAGTGACCGTGTGTGATGCTCGAGCGGTGTTTACCACCCCGGCCCGGTTCCCGGACGTCGACGAGGTGATTGTCGAGTGGCCACACCATTACCTCGCGCGGCAGCTCGCCGCCGGTCTGACGGACAGTCGGACGGTGATTTGTGTACTCACTCACGATCCGAAATTCGACGTTCCCCTTCTGGCTTTGGCGTTGCGGGACGGGAAGTTCGCCTACATCGGCGCGATGGGCTCACGACGCACACATGACGACCGACTTAAGCGACTTCGCGAGGCGGGTTTGGGTGACGACGAGCTGTCGGTTCTGCATAGCCCCATCGGTCTCAATTTAGGTTCGCGGACCCCGGAAGAAACGGCCGTTTCCATCGCTGCCGAGATCATCGCGCAGCAGTGGGGCGGCAGCGGCGAGCCGCTCGGAATGATCGCCAGCCGGATCCATCACGACGATTAACCGCGCGCGGAGGTTTGGCTCTCAACCTCAGTATGGTTGAGTGCTGACCCACCGGGTCGGCGGGGACGACCGCTCGACTACGGCTCGATGATGGGGAGATCCGGGTGCGCATAGAAATTATCCCCACCCCCGACATCACCGCACAGGTCCTCTCCGTGCTGCCGCGATCGGCAACGCTGACGGTGACCTGTCTGCCGAGGGACGGCGTTCGGAAAACCGTGGACGTTGCCATCGAGCTCGCACGTCTCGGGTACGACGTCGTGCCGCATCTCGCCGCCCGGCAAATCAGCGGAGAGAAGCAACTCCGAGAGCTCCTGAACCGGTTGGATGATGCTGGCACGACGTCGCTGTTCGTGATCGGCGGCGACGGCGCTTCGACCAGCGGCAGCTTCCGAAACGGTGGAGAGCTTCTTCGCGCAATCCGCGACATCACCGGGCTTCGCTTTACGCTCGGCGTTGCCGGCTACCCGGAGGGCCACCCGGCGATGAGCATCGACGAGACGGTAGGGGTGCTCGAACAGAAGCAGGCGCTGGCAGACCATGTCGTCACGCAGCTGTGTTTCGACACGGCATCGCTCATCTCCTACCTGCGCCTTCTCGATACGGTCGGGATCACGCTGCCCGTATGGCTCGGGGTGCCAGGCACGATCCGCTTGCGACGACTGCTCGCGATCGCGGCAAAAATCGGAGTTGGGCCATCTCTCTCATTCGCGCGCAAAGGGCAGAACCTCCGGCTGATGAGTGCAGCCAACTTCGATTCCGGTTCATTTAGAGAACGGCTGACCAGTTCCGCACGGGACGCCGGAGTTCCCTTCGCGGGCTTCCATCTGTACAGCTTCAACGACTTCGGCTCTCCCCTTCCCAGCGCATCGCGGTGAGACAGGGAGAGCCGAAGCGGTTGAGACTGTTAGGCCCGTGCTGCCGAGCGAGTGGTCTTGTCGGCGCCGAGTCCGACACCCAGGAGCACGATGGCGCTGGCGAAGTGCAGCA
>JAYTEZ010000010.1:0-7324 GCA_043734805.1 Microbacteriaceae bacterium | reverse complement strand
CTGGACCGCCTCGAGGCGGATGCTCTCGAGGAGGTCGACGCGGCCGTCGCGTTCTCGGACAACAGTCCTTATCCTGACCTGTCGGTCGCGTTTGAGGATCTCTACACAGACAAGGACATTTCAGCATGACCGTCATGAGCTATTTGGGTGCCATCGGTGCGGCCCAGCGCGAGGCAATGGATGCCGATGAACGCGTCATCATCATCGGCGAAGACGTTGAGGCAAACGTCTACGGAACCATGGGCGGTGGCAAGTCGCGCTCAAGCGAGGGCGACTTCCTGCAGCGTTACGGCAAGAACCGCATCCGGAATACACCGATTTCCGAGGAGGGAATCGTTGGAGCCGCTGCCGGGGCGGCGATGACCGGTCTCCGCCCGATCGTCGATTTGTCGTACTCCAGCTTCCTGTACATGGCGATGGATCAGTTCGTGAACCAGGTTGCAAAGAACCGGTACATGTTCGGTGGTCAGGCCTCCATGCCGGTGGTTTTCAGATCTGCGATGTTCTACGGTCTGAACACCGGCGCTCACCACTCCGATCGCCCCTACCCGATGTTCATGAACGTGCCAGGACTGAAGATCATCGCGCCATCCACCCCGACGGATGCTAAGGGGCTGTTGCGGTCGGCGATCGACTCCGATGACCCGGTGCTGAGCTTCGAAGCGTGCCTCCTCTGGGGATCGAAGGAAGAGGTGAGCGAGGAAGAATTTTGGATCCCGCTTGGTGTGGCGCGGACAGTGCAAGAGGGCACCGACGTCACTGTCGTCGCCATTTCGGGATCTGTTCCTGAGGCGATTTTGGCGGCGGCGGATCTCGCTTTGGAGGGCGTGTCGGTCGAGATCATCGACCCGCGCACACTCGTTCCTCTCGATAGAGATGCGATTCTTCGATCGGTGGCGAAAACTGGTCGATTGGTTGTCGCCGAACCGGCGCACCGAACCTGCGGAGCGGCCGCGGAGATCAGCGCGCTGGTCGCTGAGGATGCGTTCGATTCCTTACGCGCTCCCATCGTCCGCGTCACTGCTCCCGATATGCAGATCCCCTTCAGCCCGATGCTTGAAAAGCAGATGTACCCGACCCGGGAAACGATTGCTGCTGCTATTCGTCGGGTAACGGGACTCACTCCTCCTGAGGCAACCGCGTCGTAGTTCCGGGTTCATTAGCGATTACAGAAAGAAGAACGAAATGGCACGAGTCGAAGTGTTATTGCCGCAATGGGGCATGGGTATGAGCGAAGGCACGATCGTTCAGTGGCTGAAAGCCGTCGGCGACCGGGTCACCGAAGATGAGCCGCTCGCCGAGGTGGAGTCGGAGAAGGTTGAGGAGACTTTGGAGTCCCCGGCGACAGGGACTCTCGTTGAGATTCTCGTAGCGGAGGGTGAAAACGTAGAAGTTCGCACCCTCATTGCGGTCATCGAAACTGACTAATTTGCCCCGCTGCTGAGGCAGAGGAGCTGAAGAAACGCATTTCACGAAAAGCAATTGTGGAGAGGAAATCATGCCAAGCGAGATAGTCGATGCAACGGATGGGTCCGCCGTACCGTTCGACCTGATTGTCATCGGTGCCGGCATAAACGGGCTGGGAATTGCTCGCGACGCTGCCAGCAGAGGTTTGCGGGTCGCAATCGTCGAGAAGGAAGACCTGTGCAGCGGGGTCTCGGCCTGGTCCGGACGCCTCATCCACGGCGGGCTGCGGTATCTCGAGCACGGCGAGATCGGACTTGTTCGTGAATCGCTGAGAGAGCGCGAACGACTGTTTGTGCTCGCTCCGCACCTGGTGAAGCCGGTTCCACTTCTGATGCCGTTCTACTCCAGGAACAAACGCCCGGCGTGGCTTATCCGTCTCGGAATGATTGCCTACGACGTCTTGTCCTGGGACAAGAAGTCTCCTTCTCACCGGATCCTCTCTCGCGAAAAGGTCCTCCAGCGTTTCGGCGGCATGGAGCGACGCGGGCTCGGTGGCGCGGCTCTTTTCACCGACGGCCAGGTCGAGTTTGCCGAAAGGCTCTGTGTTGAACTCGCCATCGCGGCGAAGGCAGACGGCGCGGTGATTATTACGCATGCCGAAGTCGATGAGATCCTCGTTGAGAACCGCCTCGTGCGCGGGGTGCGTTACACAGACGCCCGAACCGGTAAAGCTATCGAAGTGCTCGGCACGATCGTGATCAACGCCGCCGGACCGTGGGTGGACTGGGTGCTCGGCAACCCCAGCGACACCCCAAGCGATACCTCGAGCAACAGCATGGGGAAGCGCCTCATCGGCGGATCCAAAGGTACGCACATCATCGTTGAGCCGTTCCCCGGGGCGCCCAAAGATGTCGTGTATTACGAGTCGCAGTCCGACGGTCGACTGGTTCTGGTCATCCCGTGGATGGGACGCTACCTCATCGGTTGTACCGACACGAAGTTCGACCAGGAACCCGATAGCGCGCGCGCAACCACTCTCGAGGCGGACTATCTCCTCGCCGAAACGAATGCGCTTATCCCCGAGGCGAAGCTCACCATCGACGACGTGCTGTTCACCTACAGTGGTGTGCGCCCGCTTCCGTCTGCTCCGGGCGTCCCCGAATGGAAAATTCCTCGCAGCCACATCATTCACGACCACAAGAACGACGGCCAGGCGAATCTGTATTCGGTCGTCAGTGGAAAGCTGACAACCTATCGGCAGCTCGCGGAAGATGCTGTTGACATCGCGTTTCGGGCACTCGGTCGTCGAAAGGTCGCGTCCCTAACCCGGAACCTCCCTTTTCCTGGCGCGGACGTGTCTGACTATGACGCATTTCGTGCATCATTCCTGAAAACCAGTCAGGTAACCGAGGAAACGGCTGAGCGCCTTCTTGGCCTGTATGGCGTGAGAGCCGAAGAAGTTCTGTCGCTGGTTCGGGCTGATCCAGAACTGGGCGAAAGATTCGATCCGAACTCGACGGCGATCGCGGCAGAGCTCGTCTTCGCGGTGGAGCGCGAATTTGCGAAAACCTTGACGGATGTGATGGCGCGCAGGATCCTCCTCGCCTTCGAGCCGGAGCACGGGTTGGCGGCCGCCACCCGCGCCGCCGAGATACTGGGCACCAGACTGGGGTGGGACGAACAACGGCGCCAAGCCGAGATTGCCGAATACCGCGACTGGCTCGGTCACCTCGCCGTGCCAGGCCACAGCCAGAAAGACAGCGTCACGACGCCTGTTGACCGGAGCCGGTGATTTGATGGCTGGAAGATACGTGCTGGCTTTGGATGAAGGCTCGAGCAGTGCTCGTGCTGTTCTCATCGACGAACGCGGCCAAACGGTCAGCGAAGCCGCAACCCCGATCCAAGCGCTCTTCCCGCAACCGACCTGGGTTGAACTCGATCCCGCGACGCTCTGGGAGGCGGCCGAGAGCTCTATCCGGCAGGCCATGGAAAAGGTAGGAGCGACGGCGCTTGACATCGTGGCCGTCGGAGTTACGACGCACCGCGAAACCTGCCTGATCTGGGATCGCGCAACGGGTCGACCCGTCTATAACGCTCTCATGTGGATGTCAAAGCAAACTGACGACATCGTGGCCCGCTGGTCAGCTGAGGGTATGGACGACGAAATTCGACGTCGAACGGGCCTTCGAAATGACTCCTATTTCTCGGCGGCCAAGCTTGCGTGGATTTTAGAACACGTGCCAGGAGTGCGGGATGCCGCGATCGAGGGCAAACTTGCGGCCGGAACTGTCGACACCTGGCTGTTGTGGAATTTGACGGCCGGGAAGGCCCATCGTACGGACCCAAGCGCGGCTTCTCGAACAGCTATGTTCAACATCCACGAAGGTGTCTGGGATCTTGAACTCTGCGCCATGTACGGCATCCCACCCCAACTCCTCCCCGAGGTCGTCGCGTCGAATTCTTGCTTCGGGTTCGTCGATGCGACACTCCTCGCCGGCGGGGGAGAAGCAACAATTCCCGTGATGGCCATGCTGGGAGACCAGCAGGCTGGCCTGTACGGTCAGGCCTGCCTTGGGCAGGGCGCGGCAAAGAATACCTATGGCACTGCCGGTGTTCTCACGGTCAACGTGGGTTCTGAGCCCGTCATTATTGACGGCATGACGAGCAGCGTCGCGTGGAAAATCGACTCCGATACGACGTTTGAGGTTGAGGGAGTTGTTTTCCACAGCGGCCAGACGCTGCATTGGCTGCGAGACAACCTGCGACTCATTGATTCGGTCGACTCCAGCGGAGCGATCGCACAGACCGTTCCCGACAACGGGGGAGTCTATTTTGTGCCGGCCTTTGCCGGACTCTGCGATCCCTACTGGGATCGGCAGGTCCGCGGCGCCATCGTGGGGCTGACCTTGGAAACCGGCGCAGCGCACGTTGTGCGCGCAGGCCTCGAAGCAATGGCGTACCAGACCCGCGACAATGTCGACGCGCTGACTCGGGGTGGTATCAGCGTTCCCAGCCTCAAGGTAGACGGCGGCGCGACAAGAAATGACTTTCTGTGTCAATTTCAAGCAGACATACTCGGTATTCCCGTTGAGCGTCCGCACGGATTGGAGCGCACGGCTCTTGGTGTGGCTCGGCTCGCGGGAACGGGAGTTGGCCTGTGGAACGGGAGCACGGATCTAGCGAGTTCATGGCAACTCGAGCGGGTATTCGAGCCGATGATGTCGGGCGACCAACGCGAAGAGCTCTACGACGGCTGGAAGCAAGCGGTTGCCGGGGCGCGGACTATCCCACCTCGTCGATCGTCAACAAGTCACCCAGCACAGTAAACCGAACCCGTCGCTCGCTGACGAGCGGCGTGCAATGCGAAAGAAAACCTAATGCGAAAGAGAAATATAACGTGAGAAAAGTAAACCCGATGGCTCTGATCGAGCGAGCGCAACAAGGCGGCTATGCGGTTGGTGGATTTAACATGCACAACCCCGAAACGACACAGGCGCTCATCCGGGGGGCCGAAAAGGCCAATTCTCCGGTTTTCCTCCAGGTGGGACGCGCGATCGTGCCACACCTGGGATTGGAAGAGGCATTTCGCATGACCCTCCACGAGTTGGAAAAAGCCGACGTCGAAGCTGTTATCCATCTTGATCACGGTACGTACGACGAGGTTTTCCTCGCCCTCAAGCTCGGATTCGATTCGATCATGTTCGATGGCTCTCATCTGAGCTTCGAGGACAACGTCGAGGCGACGCGGCATATTGTCTCCGTGGCCCATTCGTTCGGCGTGCCCGTCGAGGCCGAACTTGGAAAGATCCCGGACGCCGGCACGGACGTGGATTGGACCGACTATTACACGAAAGTCGAAGAGGCTGAGGAATTCGTGGCGAAAACGGGGGTCGATCTCCTCGCGGTCTCAGCGGGGGTGTTTCATGGCATCCCACCGACACGACCGCTGCCACTCGACATCGACCGGATTCGGCAGATTCGTGACGTGACCGGCATCCCGCTCGTCCTGCACGGCGCATCGGGCGTGCCGCTGGAAGACCTGCGCGCTGCAATCGCGGCGGGCGTGCACAAGCTGAACGCTGATACCGACCTGAGGCATGCGTTCCGTCGCGGGGTCGAGCAGACGTGGGCGCTCGGCGATCGACAGTTTGAAGTAGCGATGGCGGAGGGACGGCGCCTCATGATCGACGCAACGGTCGAGAAGATGAACGAATACGGTTGCGCCGGGATGGTGGCTTCGGCCGAGGTTAGCGACCTGGTGCTGTCGTGAGTATCGAGGAATTCATCACCCAGGTCGGAGTATCGACACCTCTCAAGGGAATGCGCCGCACGGCCGCACGCCGGATGGTGGCAGCGTGGCAAGCGCCCGTATTCCACCTCACGGTTGAAGTCGACATGACCGAAGCCTCCAAGGTCAAGCAGGTCGTTCCCGGCGCGACCGTGACCGACGTGTTCATCGCGGCATCCGCCAAGGCCCTGGTAGCAGTGCCCGCCCTGAACGCGCACGTTGGCGACGACGAGGTGACGCTCTTTACGCATGCCAACGTGGGGATCGCGGTGGCGACAGAAAAAGGCTTGACCGTTCCCGTCATCCACGGTGCAAATACGCTGACCCTGTCGGAGATCGCAGCGCGGCGGAGCGACGTGGTCCAGAGGGCGCGAACACGCGGGCTCGCCATGGACGACGTTAGCGGGGGGACCTTCACGATCTCAAACCTGGGGATGATGGGGGTCGATCGATTCGATGCGATTCTCAACGTCCCCCAGGCAGCGATCCTCGCGATCGGAAGCACTCGCCAGCGTTATGTTTGGCGCGAGGATGGGCCAGTATGGCTCCCGATCGCCGAGCTGACGCTCACCTGTGATCATCGGGCCGTCGATGGTGCCACCGGAGCAACATTTCTCGCTGCTCTCGTTGCCGCGCTCACCGAGCCGATACCGGGGGGCACGAACTGACGGTTCGCTAGGACCTTCTCGACGGTTGTGCGGCTGGACCCTGCCTCGGCGCCATCCGGGAGTCAGACGGCGCTGAGCAGCTCCGGCAACCGGTCGAGCGGGCCGTCGTGGGGCAGGGGCACTATGGCGACCGGGCAGGCCATGTTCATCAGGAGGTCGTGGCCGACGGATCCGAGCAACATTCCGGCGATCACACCGCGCCGATGGGTTCCCACTACTACGAGTTCGGCGTCCTTCGCGGCATCGATCATCGTCACAGCAGGCCCTCCGTACACCAGGCGGTGAAGGATTTGCAGTGTCGGATGATTGTCTTGCACCTTTTGCCTGGCAGCATTCAGGATCGTTGTGTTGGCATCCTCCATGGTGTTGTACAGCGCGCCAGTGCCCAGGAAGTCGGTTGCGATGGTTGCGGGAACGTCCCAGGCGAGTATCAGTTGGAGGGTCCCACTCGATCGCTGTGCCTCGAGTGCCGCGAATTCAATGGCGCGCTCATCGGTTTCGTCGTCGCAGCCGACGACGACTGGTCCGGGGTGGCGATGCCAGTCGACGGGCACCACGACCAGCGGACACTTCGTTGCTGCTGCCAATCGCAGCGGAAGCGTACCGTGCACGATACCGGCAAGAACTCCGGTTTTATTCGTGCCGACCACCAAAAGGTCGGCAAACAGGGATCCGCGGATGAGTTCGTCCACCGGGTCTCCGTGTCGCACCACCGTGACGACCCGCAGGCCAGGGGCTGCGAGCGAAACCCGCTCCGCCGCGTCCAGGATGATCCGATCATAGACCGGGAGGAAATGTGCCGTCACGTCGGGTGGCGCCCAGCCGAGATCGACGACCGTGGTGAGTTCGAGGTCAATCGGAACGCTGTGCGATCGCTCGATCACCCAGTCGAGTGCCGAATGGCTCGCGGGGCCGCCATCGAGTGCCACGACAACTTTCTCCGGCATGGTTCGCGCTCCTT
>JAYTEZ010000009.1:0-1866 GCA_043734805.1 Microbacteriaceae bacterium | reverse complement strand
ACAGGAGAGCGGTCGCGACGGTCTCGACGAATCCGGTCGGACCGCAGACGAAGACCGCTGGTGCGAGGGAGGCGTGAAAGACGTGCGAACCGAGGTCGGCTGCCGTTAGGCGGCCGGCGGGCCGGGAGAATCCCTCCGGCGGGTATCGCGTAAACGCCCAGGTGACTTCCACATCGGGGGTGGGTGTCTCGAGTTCTGATCGGAAGAACGCGTCATTCGGACTGCGCACCGAGTAGAGCAGCCGGAACGGCGCGGTGCTGCCAGAGTCCGCATGCGAGCGGATCATCGCCCTGAGCGGCACGATTCCGGAGCCACCTGCGATCAGCTGAACGGGGTCTGCCTGGGACGGAGTCCAGACAAACCAACCGCCGAGCGGCCCCCGCAGCTCGACCTGGTCGCCCACGCGCATTTCGTCGACGAGATAGGGCGACACCTCACCGGTGGGCAGGCGATCCACGGCGAGTTCGACCCGGTCACCGGCCCCGGCAGAGGCGATCGAGTACGAGCGCACCGCCTGATAGCCGTCGGGGGCGGTCAGGCGCAGGTCGACGTGCTGGCCTGCGATACTTCCGCCCCAGCCGAGCACGTCGAGCACGAAACTGCGCGCGGACAAGCTCTCCGTCCTGGTCGAGACCACGACGCCGACGTGCCAGCGGCCGATCCGGTCGGGGGAGGCATCCCGCGTCTCGCGCTCGCTGAGCCCGGTCACCAGTAGCGCTGCTCGAGCCACGGGTCACCGTACATGTTGTACCCGTTCTGTTCCCAGAACCCGGGCTCATCGGTCGGCAGCAGTTCGATACTGCGAATCCACTTCGCGCTCTTCCAGAAATAAAGATGGGGGATGAGCAGTCGAGCCGGCCCGCCGTGTTCCTGCTCGAGCGGTTCGCCCTCAAATTCGAATGCGATCCATGCCTTGCCGCCGAGCAGGTCTGCGAGGGGCACGTTGGTCGTATAGCCGCCGTACGAGTGGGCCATCGTGAACCCCGTCGTCGTAGAGACGTCCGCAAAAAGGGTGTCGAGCGAGACGCCGCGCCATCCGGTTCCGAACTTTGACCAGCGGGTGACGCAGTGGATGTCGGTGTGGATGTTCTCGGCGGGAAGCGCCCGAAACTCGTTCCAGTTCCAGCTGTGGAGGGTTGCGTCGTCGGGGCGGATGCTGAATTGCCAGTCTGCGGTGGAGATGTCGGGGGTGGGTCCCGTCGACAGCACCGGGAAGTCAGTGGTGGTGAATTGACCGGGAGGCAACCCGGGGTTGTCCTCTCGACCGCGGCCGGTGAATCCGCGAGTGATGACAGCCATGAGAGAGATGTTACTTCGGTTGCCTTCGCCCCAGTGACCGCGAGGCTCCGGCGCATCTCGGTGTCACACGGCGATGCGGTAACCCCGCTTGATGACCGTGGCGACGAGGTCGGATGACGGGAGGGCCTGACGCAGACGGCTGATCGCGACATCCACCGCATGGTCGTCCTGCATCTCCGGGAGCGTCGCGGTCAGGTCAGCGCGGGACATGACGGCCCCACCCGAGGCGAGGAGAACCCTCAGCAGGGTGAGCGACGTTGGCGCAAGTGTCGCCGTCACGCCCCCCACAGTGACCAGTCTGCCGCGCAACTCGACGAGGCCGTGAGACGTAGCGAGCCGTATCACCCTGTGCTCCTCCAGGTGCTCGCAAACGAGTCGGATGAGGGCCCCCATGCGGAAGCGTTCCGGGATGATCGGTGTGATGCCAGCCTCGATGAGCGGCGCCGCAGTGACCGGGCCGACCGCTGCGGCTATGACATTTTCGTTGAACGCGTTCTGAAGCAGTTGGAGCCTGCCAACGCCGTCGGCCGCGCTGAGGAGTGCCTCAACAGCCGGTGCGCTCGTAAA
>JAYTEZ010000008.1:0-3210 GCA_043734805.1 Microbacteriaceae bacterium | reverse complement strand
CGGAGCGCTAGCGCTCTCGCAGCCGCCGCCAACGGCAAACCGCAAACGACAAAGGCGACCGGCCGAAGCCGATCGCCATTGTGAAGCGTAGTTGCTCTGTTACGCGCCGAAACCCTTGTAGCGCGAGTTGAACTTCTCGACGCGACCGGCGCTGTCGAGGATGCGCTGCTTGCCCGTGTAAAACGGGTGTGACTCGGACGAAATCTCGACGTCGATGACCGGATAGCTGTTGCCGTCTTCCCACTCGATGGTCTTGTCGCTGCCCACCGTCGAGCGGGTGAGGAACGTGGCGCCGGACGCGAGGTCGCGGAAAACCACCGGCGCGTACTTGGGGTGAATGTCAGACTTCATCGATATTCCTTGGGTGTTGAGTGAAAGAAGATGTTCTCAGAAAAGATGTGGCGCGTGGGCCAACCATTGACTTTATCAGAACTACGCGGCACGCGCGGTGAAACGACCGTCGCGCTCCTCCACCAGCAGCGCCAGCCCGAATGTCTCGCTGAGCATCTCCGATGTGATGACCTCGTTAATCGGGCCAGCGGCCGTGATTTCGCCGCGGGACAGCAGCAGGGCGTTACCGAATCCGAGCGGGATTTCTTCGACATGATGGGTGACCATGACCATTGCCGGGGCCTCAGGGGCACTCGCGTAACCGCCGAGCAACTGCAGCAGTTCTTCCCGTGCACCAAGGTCGAGGCTTGCGGCCGGCTCGTCAAGCAGCAGGAGTTCCGGATCGGTCATGACCGACCGGGCGATCTGCACGCGCTTCTGTTCCCCGTCGCTGAGGTCGCCAAACCGGCGGTTCTCCAGGTGATCGAGCTTCCATTCCGCCAACACTCTTTGGGCGCGACGAATATCGACGTCTTCGTAGGCCTCGTTCCAGCGGCCGGTCACCGAGTATGCGGCGGTGAGAACGACATCCAAAAGTCGCTCCTGCGGCGGGATGCGCCGGGCCATCGCCGTCGATGCGAAACCGATGCGCGGTCGAAGGTCGAATACATCGACGGCCCCGAGCGTGTCGTCGAGCACGTGAGCCTCGCCCGAGCTCGGATGAATCATCGCGGCAGCGACCTGAAGCAGCGTGGTCTTTCCTGCACCGTTCGGCCCGAGGATGACCCAGCGCTCGTCCCCTTCAACCGTCCAGTTGACGGAGTTGAGGATGTGGTTGCCGTTTCGAACGATGGACACATCGGAAAGCTGGAGAACGCTGGCCATGTTCCCACCCTACCTTTCTGCGACCGCGCTACTTGATCAGGCAAGAACCGAGCGGTAGATCTCCTGAGTTCGCTTCGAGATTTGATCCCAGTCGAAGTCTTTCTCGGCGCGCGCGCGGCCGGCAGCGCCCATCCGCTTCGCCCGTTCGGGGTCGCTCAGCACCTCGGTGAGGATGCGCGCGAGGTCGTCGACGAATTGCTGTGGATTCAATGGCGTGCCCGTACCATCGTCGGACTGCTCGATGGGGACGAGGCGGCCGGTGACTCCTTCGTCGACGACTTCCGGGATGCCGCCGGTTGCCGTTCCGACCACCGGCGCGCCACAGGCCATCGCCTCGAGGTTGACGATCCCGAGCGGTTCGTAGATGGACGGGCACACGAAAGTGGTCGCGGAGGTGAGCACCGCAGCGAGCTCGTGCTGGGAGAGAAGGCGATCGATCCAGACGACACCGCTGCGCTCCGCCTGGAGGGCAGTGACACCGTCGCGCACCTCGGCCAGAATCTCCGGGGTGTCCGGCGCCCCCGCGCAGAGCACGAGCTGCACGTCCGGTGGCAGCTGTGCCGCCGCACGCAGCAGGTAGGGCAGTCCCTTCTGGCGGGTGATCCGCCCGACGAAGACGACGGATGGCCGGTCGGGATCGATGCCGAGCGACCGCACCAGTGCGTCATCCTGCACCGGATACCAGCGCTCGAGGTCGATGCCGTTGTGCACGACAGAGACCCGCTGTTCGTCGAGCATCGGATAGGACCGCAGGATGTCCCGGCGCATGCCGTCGCTCACGGCAATGATGGCGTCGGCGGAGGCGAAAGCGTCCCTCTCGATCCAGCTCGAGACCCGATATCCCCCACCGAGCTGTTCGGCTTTCCAGGGGCGCAGCGGCTCGAGGCTGTGCGCGGTTATGACGTGCGGGATGTCGTGCAACAGTTTCGCGATGTGACCAGCACCATTGGCGTACCAGGTGTGCGAGTGCACGAGATCCGCGCCCCCAACGTCCTGGGCGATTTGGAGGTCGACACCGAGAGTTGCGAGGGAGGGGTTCGCATTGGCGAGTTGTGGCGGCACGAGGTAGGCGTAGACATGGGGCTCGTCGCGCGGCCTGCCAAAACAACGCACGACGACGTCCAGATCGAGGCGCATGGCTCGCACGAGTTCGGCTACGTGAACGCCGGCACCGCCGTAGACCTCAGGTGGATATTCACGGGTAATTAAATCAACTCTCACGGAGTGAACGCTAGTACACGTCCGGTGGTGCCCCTACTCTGTAGGCATGGCATCCAGGAAGATCTTTGGCATTGTTCTCGCCGGCGGAGAAGGCAAACGCCTGATGCCGCTGACGGCCGATCGCGCCAAGCCTGCGGTGCCGTTCGGCGGTAATTATCGCCTCATCGACTTCGCCCTCTCGAATCTCATCAATTCGGGCCTGCGGCAGATCGTCGTGCTCACCCAGTACAAGTCGCACAGCCTCGACAGGCACGTTTCCCAGACCTGGCGCCTCTCCGGCCTCACGAACTCTTATGTTGCCTCGGTTCCGGCGCAGCAGCGTCTCGGCAAGCGCTGGTTCGCCGGCTCCGCGGATGCCATCCTGCAGAGCCTCAACCTCCTGCGAGACGAGAAGCCGGATATCGTCGTCGTCGTCGGCGCTGATCACGTCTACCGCATGGACTTCAGCCAGATGATCGCGGCACACATCGAGCGTGGCGCGGGGGTCACGGTTGCGGCCATCCGTCAGCCCATCGCACTTGCCGACCAGTTTGGCGTCATTGAGCTCGACAAGAAAAACCCGACCCGAATCGCACAGTTTCTCGAGAAGCCGCAGAACGCCGTCGGGCTCGCCGATTCGCCGACCGAGGTCCTCGCGTCCATGGGCAACTACGTCTTCGACACCGACATCCTGATGGATGCCGTGCTGCGCGACGGGGAGCTGACGACATCGAACCACGACATGGGCGGGGACATCGTTCCCGACTTCGTCTCCCGAGGAGACGCTGCGGTGTA
>JAYTEZ010000007.1:0-5195 GCA_043734805.1 Microbacteriaceae bacterium | reverse complement strand
GTACCGAAAAACGTTCCGTTCGACGCCGAGATCGGAGACATCACGCGCGATCCCGTACTCATCGTTCCAGGCCTTCTGGTCGCTCACTGCGCCCGAGCGCACCCGATCGAACTCCAGAAACTCCATGCCCTGCTGGGCGGCCTCGATCACGCTCGTGACCTTGCCGCTCAGCCCCTCGAGCAGCACGGACGTGCCCGGTTCGGAGAACACCGGCCGCCAGTCGCCCAGGGTGAGCAGATAATTGGGGCCACCGGCCTTCGCGCTGGCGCCGACCGTCGAGCGCTTCCAGCCGCCGAACGGCTGCCGCCGAACGACCGCGCCCGTGATCCCTCGATTGACGTAGAGATTGCCCGCCTGCACGGTCTCGAGCCAGGTGGTGATCTCCTGCGGTTCCAGCGAATGGATGCCAGCGGTGAGCCCGTACGCCGGCGCATTCTGCAGCTCGATCGCTTCGGCGAGTGTGTTCGCCTGCATGATCCCAAGTACCGGACCGAAGTATTCGGTGAGGTGGAACTCGGATCCCGGCTTGACCCCCGCGCGTACTCCCGGCGACCACAGACGGCCGGTCTCGTCGAGCGACCGCGGCCTCACCAGCCAGGTCTCGTCGGCATCCAGGGTGGTCAACGCCTTCTGCAACTTGCCGTGCACCGGTTCGATGATCGGGCCCATGATGGTGGTCGGATCCTGCGGGTAGCCAACGCGCAGCGTCGTCACCGAGTCGACGAGCTGGCGCCGGAAGCGCTCGGACTTCGCGACAGAGCCGACCAGGATCACGAGGCTCGCGGCAGAGCACTTCTGGCCGGCGTGACCGAACGCGCTCCTGACGACATCCGCCACCGCGAGGTCGAGGTCGGCGCTCGGTGTGACGATGATGGCGTTCTTGCCGCTCGTCTCGGCGAGAAGCGGGAGGTCGGGCCGCCAGCTGCGGAACAACTTCGCCGTGTCCCAGGCACCGGTGAGGATGACCCGGTCGACGGCAGGATCGGAGATCAACTGCTGGCCGAGTTCCCCCTCCTCGATGTCGACAAGAGTGAGGACTTCGCGCGGCACGCCTCCTGCCCAGAGCGCCTCGACCATCACCGCCGCACTCCGGCGGGCCTGTGGAGCCGGCTTGATGATGACGCCAGCGCCCGAGGCGAGAGCTGCGAGCACGGAGCCGGCCGGGATAGCCACCGGGAAGTTCCAGGGCGGCGTGACGACAATGAGCCGCGAGGGCACGAACTCGACGTGCTCGATTCTGTCGAGTTCGCGCGCCCGTTCGGCGTAGTAGTGCGCGAAGTCAACGGCCTCGCTCACCTCGACATCGCCCTCGGCGATCGTCTTGCCGGTCTCACTCGCCATGACCTCGATGAGCTGCGCCCGTGCCGCGGCGAGCGCCTCGCCCGCGCTGTGCAGCACGGTCGCGCGTGTGTCGGCGCGGCGTTGTCCCCACTCGGCTCCGGCATGCGCGGTGCTCGCGATCCTCAACGCGAGGGTCGATGCGTCCGTAACGCGGGCCGCGGCGATGCCGACCTGCCCCAGTCTCGATGACGGAACGCGCATCAGAATCTGGCGCCCCCATTCGCGATTGGCGGCGATCGACGGGTCTGTGTCCGGCTCGTTGCCGAACTCACGGGGCACGGTATCGACGGGAAAACTCGGCACCGGAACGGTACGGTTCTGCGTGCGATGGGAGGCGGGAACGAGCTCGTCGTGGGTGCCGATCGAGGCGAGAAAACGGTCGGCCTCCCGCGCGAACACCGATTCGTCCTGCGCGAGCTCAAACACTCCGGACATGAAGTTCTCGCTGCTCGCGTTCTCCTCCAGGCGGCGGATGAGGTACGAAATCGCCGAGTCGAACTCCTCGGGGTGCACAACGGGTGTGTAGAGAAGCAGGCCGCCCACGTCGCGCTTGACGGCATCCGCCTGCCCGGTCGCCATGCCGAGCAGCATCTCGAACTCGACCCTGGACTCGACCCGCCGCTCCCTGGCCAGCAGCCAGGCGTGCGCGACGTCAAAGAGGTTGTGGCCGGCGACCCCGATGCGCACGGCGTCTGTGCGCTCGAGCGTGAACGACCAGTCGAGCACGCGCTTGTAGTTGGTATCGGTCTCCTGCTTGCTACCCCAGGTGGCGAGTGGCCAGCCGTGCATCGTTGCGTCGACGTGCTCCATGGCGAGATTGGCACCCTTGACGATTCGCACCTTGATTCCGGCGCCGCCCTGCGCGCGGCGCTGCGTAGCCCAGACGGTGAGTCCCTGCATGGCTCGGAGCGCATCCGGCAGGTAGGCCTGCAGCACGATGCCGGCCTCGAGATTTTTTAGACGCGGCTGCTCGAGGATGCGCCGGAAGACCTCGATGGTCAGGTCGAGGTCGCGGAACTCCTCCATGTCGAGGTTGATGAACTTGCGGGTGGCGGATGCCGCGGCCAGTTCGTAGAGCGGAGTCAGCCGGTCGACGACGCGCGTCACGGTCTCATCGAACGACCACATCGAGAGCTGGCTCGAGACCGAAGACACCTTGATCGAGACGTAGTCGACGTCGTCACGCTCAAGCAACTCCCGGGTGCCGGCGAGCCGACGGTCGGCCTCGTCGTTGCCGAGCACCGCCTCCCCGAGCAGGTTCAGGTTGAGCCGGATGCCGGATGAGCGGAGCGCTGCCATGGCCTTGTCGAGGTGCTTCGGCGTCGCATCGAGGATGAGGTGGCCCACCATGCGACGGAGCACCCAGCGGGCGATCGGCACGATCGGCCACGGGATCAGCGGCGCGAAACCGCCCCCGAGCTGCACGGCGACCCGCATGTACCAGGGAAGGAAGTCCGGCACCGAGCGTGACAGCCGCTCGAGGTTCCGGCCTGCCACCCTGAGGTCCTCCGGACGAACCACCCGGTCGACAAAACCGATGATGAAGTCGAGGCCTTCCGGATCCTTGAGTACGCCGGCGAGGCGCTCAGCTGACCTGTCCGGGGCGATAGCGGCGCTCTCGGCGAGCCAGCGGCGGACCGTGAGGATGGCCTGTTCCGCGAGCGGATCCGGGCTCGTGGGCGAATCGGAAGCGCGCGAGAGCATGCTTCGAGACTACTTGCGTGCGGCGCGGCGTGTTCCGCCACCGGACGCATGGCTGGTGCGTTGCCGAGTGCCCGAAGCAAAAGTTCGCCATAACCGCCCCCTTCGCCAACTGCTCCCTTCCGAAAGGGGGCCGGCTGATGGGACAACTTCGCAGGGTCAGCGGCCGGCTAAAGGTGCAAAGTTGACCCTTCGCGGCAACCGGGCGGGGCGGGCGGGGCGGGCGGGTGGTTTCCTACGAAATTCAGCTCAGTCGATAGAATCGCGGCATGACAGACCAGTCGGGGCTGACCGCAGCCGAGCTGGAGGTGTGGGACTCCTTCTGCTCGATGCGTCGAACGCTCGACCGTGCTCTCGACCTGCAGCTGAAGCGGGGTTCGCGCATCTCCGCCTCCGAATACGAGGTACTGCTCGGTCTCCTTGCGGCACCGGGCCGTCAGCTGCGGGTGACGGACATCGCCGCGCGAATCGGCTGGGAGAAGAGCAGGGTCTCCCACCTCGTCGCGCGCATGGAGAAGCGCAGCCTGCTGAACCGCACCGACTGCGAATCGGATGCTCGGGGCTCGTGGATCGGCCTCACCGCGGACGGTCATGGTGCGGTACTTGGCGCGATGCGTGGTCACGTTTCCGCGATCCGCCGCTATTTCTTCGACGTTCTACAGCCCGACGACGCCGATCGACTCACGGACCTGTCGGGCCGGATCGTCGCCGCGATCGGCTGTGGGGCCGACGAGGATGCCCCTCCCGCAACGACCGGGTCAGCGACCGAGGCCGAGACAGCGACCGAGACAGCAGTAGGGATTTTAAAGTGACCACGCAGGATGTCGTCATCGTCGGCGGCGGACACAACGGTCTCGTCGCAGCGGCCTACCTCGCCCAGGCCGGCAAGTCCGTCACCGTGCTCGAGCGGCTCGAACAGCTGGGCGGTGCCGCGGTCTCCGCGCAGGCCTTCGACGGGATCGAAGCCCGTCTGTCACGGTATTCGTACCTCGTGAGCCTGCTGCCGGCACGCATAATCCGGGAACTGGGATTGAACATCCGCCTCGCGCGTCGCCGGTACTCGTCGTACACCCCGATCCCCGGAACGCGTCGCGGGCTGCTGGTCGACAACGGCGACCCCCGCGCGACCGCGGCCTCGTTCGAGTCGATCGGGGCCGATGCCTTGGCGTGGGAGAACTTTTACGCGCGGACGGCGAAGCTCGCCCGGGCGGTATTCCCCACCGTTAACGATCCGCTGCTGACTCGATCCGAGCTCCGTCGTGTCATCGGCGACGACCGTCTCTGGTCAGATTTTCTGGAGCGCCCCATCGGCGAGGTGATCGAGCGCACCTTTGACAGTGATTTGGTGCGCGGAGTCGTGCTGACGGATGCCCTGATCGGCACCTTCGCGTCGGCCGACGACGAGACGCTCGCCGCCAATCGCTGCTTCCTCTACCACGTCATCGGCGGCGGAACCGGGGACTGGGACGTGCCCGTCGGCGGCATGGGCGCGGTCACGAGCGAACTCGCGAACGCCGCGCTGAGGGCGGGCGCGACCCTCGTGACCGGGGCCGATGTCGGCTCCATCACACCCGACGGTGAGGTTTGCTACCGGCACGGAGATCGCGAGGTCGTGGTCGGGGCTGGCACGGTGCTGGCCAACGTCGCGCCGCACGTACTCGCCCAACTACTCCGCGCATCGGCCGGCGAGTCGGCCAGCGCGAAGCCGGAGGGCGCACAGGTGAAGGTGAACCTGCTGCTGACACGGTTGCCGCGCCTGCTCGACGACACCGTCGATCCGGCTGCCGCGTTTGGTGGCACCTTCCACATCAACGAGGGCTACGAGCAACTCGAGTCCGCATTCCGGATGGCGAGCGCCGGCGAGCTGCCGAACCCGCTGCCCGCAGAAATCTACTGTCACTCGCTCACCGATCCCAGCATCCTTTCTCCGGAACTTTTCGCCAGCGGAGCCCATACCCTCACCGTTTTCGGGCTGCACACGCCGGACCGGCTTCTCACGCCCGAGCACAACGACTCGATGCGCGAGCGACTGACCCGGGCTGTGCTCGATTCCCTCAACAGCGTGCTTGCGGAGCCAATCGAGGACCTCCTGATGACGGATGCCGCGGGCCGGCCGTGCATCGAAACGAAAACCACCCTCGACCTGGAGGCCG
>JAYTEZ010000006.1:0-3686 GCA_043734805.1 Microbacteriaceae bacterium | reverse complement strand
AATCCAGGGTTCGAGCAGGCTCGTGCCCGGTCGCGCCATGACCCAGGGCAGATCCGGAAGCATCGAGAGCTGACGTTCATCGCTGATGAGCATGGTGACGGGATGGAGTTTGGCGAATGCGCCAACGAGTCCGGCGGTGTAACGGCTGATGCCATCATGGCGCACGAGGCGCGTGTAGCGGCAGTCGAAGATCACTTTCACGTCGTGCCGGTCTCGTCGGCGAGTCCGTGGTCAAGGCCCTGCGCTTTCAGGAAGGCCTGGATGGCATCCGCGGCCAGTTTCGGGACTTCGTAGTGGATGAGATGGCCGACCCCCATCAAGATCTCGAGGGTTGCGTCCGGCAGGAGCTTGATAACGTCGTGGTGGGCCGAGACGGGCGTGATGTCGTCGAGTTCTGCGGCCACCAGGAGGGTGGGGATGACGATATCGGCGGCAAAGTCGCTGACATCCTTGCTCACGGATGCCTCGAACGCTTCGACCACGAAGTCGCGGCTCGCAAACCGGTTGAAATAGTTGTGGTGCTGCGAGTGGATCCACTTGCGCAATTTCTTGTCTTTTGTCTTGGCGAGAGTAGAACTCATGAACTGCACTACCAGCCAACGTCGCAGCATGAATGCGCCAACCCTGTTCGGCAGCCTGCCGGCCAGGCGGTAGAACCCCACCGTGATGATGGTGGCAATACGGCTCGGCCCGTTCAGCCCGGAGGTCGAGATCGGGTTGATCAGAATGAGCGCCGGCGTCTGAAGACCCGCCACGACGGCCTGCGACGAGATGATCGTGCCGAATGAATGGCCGAGCGTGACGGCCGTGCCCGTCAGACCGAGCACCTGGATAAATTCGATGAGCCATTGTGCGTAGCCGGCGATGCTGTGCGGCACTTCGGTGAGCGGGGTCGACTCACCGAAGCCAGGCATGTCCGGGCCGATCCAGCGGATGTGTGGCAGTTGCGCAATGACCGGCTCAAGCCCGTGGTGTTCCCCGCGGTAGCCATGTGTCACCACGATCGTCGTTGTGGCGTCGGCGGGCCCGTATACCCAATAGCGCGTGGTACTTCCGAGCACGGAAACCTCTCGCCGCTCGACGGGAATGCGATCGAGCTTGGCGGCATACGGAGAGTGAGTGTTCATCGTTCGCCAGTCTACGGAGGCGGAGCTACCCCCGTGTTTCCGTCCCGCAACTAAACTTCACTGAGTCCCCGTTTTCGCCGCGAATCTGCTCTCGAAAGGAGCGCTGTGAGCTTTACAGCACCCATTCAATTGCCCGGACTGACTCTCGACCCGCAGTGGTACAGGCGCTCGGTGTTTTACGAGGTAATGGTGCGGTCATTCGTCGACAGCAACGGTGACGGCTCCGGCGACCTGCAGGGGCTGCTGTCCAAGCTCGACTACCTGCAGTGGCTCGGTGTTGATGCGCTCTGGCTGCCGCCGATTTACCAGTCACCGCTGCGCGATGGCGGTTACGATGTGGCCGATTTCCGCAGCATCCTTCCCGAATTCGGTACTCTTGACGAATTCAGGGACCTGGTGACCAAAGCCCACGAGCGCAACATGCGCATTGTCATTGACATTCCGCTCAACCACACTTCTGACCAGCACGAATGGTTCCAGCAATCACGGCGGGATCCGACGGGGCCGTACGGCGACTTCTATGTGTGGAGTGACAGTGACGAGCAGTATCCCAACATTCGAATTATCTTCGTCGACACGGAAGATTCGAACTGGGCCTTCGACCCGGTTCGCCGACAGTTCTACTTCCACCGCTTCTTCTCGCACCAGCCGGACCTCAACTTTGAAAACCCCGCTGTGCAGGATGCAATCCTCGACATCATGCGGTTCTGGCTCGACCTCGGTGTCGACGGGATCCGCCTCGACGCCATTCCATATCTCTTCGAATCCGAAGAGGGCAACGGTGAGGGCGAGGCGGCGACCCACGACTACATTAAGCGCGTCAGGGCGATGTTCGATGAGGAGTACCCCGGCCGAATCATGATCGCAGAGGCCAACCAGTGGCCACGTGAGGTAGCGGCGTTCTTCGGCACCGACGAGGAGCCGGAGTGCCACATGGCCTTCGACTTTCCGGTCATGCCGCGCATCTTTTACTCTCTTCGCTCGCAGAACGCCGCAGAGCTCACGCGAATCCTCTCCGAGACGACGGATATCCCCGAGGGTGCCGGCTGGGGGGTCTTCCTCCGAAACCACGACGAGTTGACCCTGGAGATGGTCTCGGAAGAATACCGCCAGGCCATGTACGGCTGGTATGCCTATGACCCACGGATGCGCTCCAACATCGGTATTCGCAGGCGCCTCGCTCCCCTGCTCGACAACTCCCGCGCCGAGCTCGAGCTCGCTCATGCCCTGTTGTTCAGCCTGCCGGGCAGCCCATTCATCTACTACGGCGACGAAATCGGCATGGGTGACAACATTTGGCTGCCGGACAGGGATTCCTCGCGCACGCCCATGCAGTGGACGCCCGACCGTAACGCCGGGTTCTCCTCGGCGGACCCGGGCAAGCTCTGCCTGCCGGTCGTGCAGTCCCTGGTCTACAACTACAACCTCATCAACGTCGAGTCTCAGCTCGCGCAGTCGCGCTCGCTGCTGCACTGGGTGCGCAACGTGATCCACGTGCGGAAGGCGCATCCGACGTTTGGCCTCGGCGAACTCATGGTGCTTGAGACGAATCACGAGTCCGTACTCGCGTTCGTGCGCTCGTACCCGGGTGCCGGCACCCAATTCGGCGACTCGCCCGAGGATGTGCTCTGCGTCTTCAGCTTCGCTCACAACCCGATTGCCGTAACCATTCAGGCGAAGCAGTTCGCCGGATCCACTCTCTATGACCTCTTCGGCGGCGGTGAGTTCCCGGCGCTGAACGAAAATGGTGAGGTCACCCTGACCCTCGGTACCCAAAGTTTTTACTGGCTGCATGTCGGGTCGCCGAGTCGTGTCGGTGGGTGGTCTTAGATTGGCTTGGGTGAGCAACAAATGGTGTGACCTCCTCGGAGTCTTCGACCTCGAAACGACCGGCATCGACGTCGAGACGAGTCGCATCGTTTCGGCCCATGTCGGCGTCATCGATTCGAGCGGAACGAGTGTCGAGTTGACGGACTGGCTGGCCGACCCCGGGATCGAGATCCCGGAGCAGGCAAGCGCCGTGCACGGCATAACGACCGAGCGGGCACGCTCCCAGGGCCGGCCAGCAGACGAAGTAGTCGCGGAAATTGTGGCGGCCATTCGTGCGATTCTGGATCGCGGCATCCCGGTGACCATCTACAACGCGCCGTACGACCTGACCCTGCTGAATCGTGAGGCGATTCGCCATGGCGTCGCACCACTCGTCGACCCTTCGCCGATTATCGACCCGCTCGTGATCGACAAGGCCGTCGACCGTTACCGCAAAGGCAAGCGCACCCTCGAGGCCGCCGCCATTACCTACGGGGTCG
Source organism: Microbacteriaceae bacterium (assembly GCA_043734805.1). Classification (GTDB taxonomy): domain Bacteria; phylum Actinomycetota; class Actinomycetes; order Actinomycetales; family Microbacteriaceae; genus Lacisediminihabitans. The sequence continues at coordinate 250 of JAYTEZ010000006.1, read as the reverse complement.
ATCTCGCGGATGCACACGATGCGGGGGCGGATGCGGTCGCCGCCGGTCGCGTGGCGCAGGCGATTGCCCGCCGCTATGCCGCCGAGCTCGGCAATGACCTCGCGGCGCTGCACGCACGACAGATCGATTGGTGCGCCGAACAGGCTGCGAGTTTCGAAGACTATATGCGTCGTACGCGCGACCCGGCGTTCAGCGCGTCGGGCGGCTGGCCGGAGCGCTAGCGCTCTCGAGGCCGCCGCCAACGGCAAAC
>JAYTEZ010000005.1:0-12192 GCA_043734805.1 Microbacteriaceae bacterium | reverse complement strand
CAACCGCCGGGGCAGACCCGTACCTCAACGGAACAGTCACGACCTTTGCCAAAGCGGACGGCTCGACGTTCCACGGTGCTTGCACCGCGGGTGAGCAGTTCACCGCGAGTGATTGCAGCACGAAAATCATCAGCGCGCGGTACTTCGTCAAAGGGTTTGGTGCCGGAAGGATCGGCACCGCCGCAACCGGCGAGTATGCCTCTCCCCGGGATGGCAACGGACACGGCTCCCACACCGCGAGCACCGCGGCCGGCAACGCCGGGGTTCCCGCCGCAATCGGCGGCGTGAGCTTCGGCAACATCACCGGTGTCGCGCCAGCGGCGAAAATCGCCGTCTACAAGGTTTGCTGGTCCGGACCCAATCCGGCGGTCTCCACCGATGATGGCTGCGCAACCTCCGACATCCTGGCGGCAATTGACCAGTCCGTGGCGGATGGTGTCGACGTCATCAACTTTTCGATCGGCGGCGGCGCTGCACAGACCACCGTTTCCCCCACCGACCAGGCCTTCCTCGGTGCTGCATCGGCGGGTATCTTTGTCTCGGCATCCGCCGGCAACTCCGGACCGGGCGCTTCGACTCTCGACAACGCATCGCCGTGGATCACCACGGTAGCGGCGAGCACGATCCCGAGCTATGAGGCAACGGTCACGCTGGGAAACGGCAGCAAGTATTCCGGTGCCTCTGTGACGATCGATCGCCTGCCGGGGGCAACCCCGCTGAGCGGTTCGCTCGTCACGGCGGCGAGTGTCGCGTCAGCCGGTGCTGTGAACCCCAACCTCTGTCTCACCAACACCCTTGACCCCGCGAAGGCGGCGGGCAAGATCGTGGTCTGTGAACGCGGCATCATCGCACGCGTTGACAAATCCGCGGAGGTCAAGCGGGCCGGAGGTATCGGCATGGTTCTCCTGAACGTGGTTCCCGGTTCGACCGACCTTGACGCGCACACGGTGCCCACCATCCACCTCGACGCGCGCTACCACGATGCGGTCCTGGCCTATGCCGCGACGGCGGGTGCGAGGGCAACCTTCACTCCGGACAACACCTCGGATTACACCCCGCCGACACCGCAGGTCGCTGGCTTCTCGTCGCGCGGTCCCGTACTCGCCGACGGCAGCGACATTCTGAAACCGGACATCAGCGCTCCGGGGGTTGCAATTCTCGCCGATGGAGCGAATGCCGCGGGTGGCAACCCCACCTTCGAGTTCCTCTCCGGCACGTCGATGGCCGCTCCGCACATCGCCGGCCTCGCCCTGCTCTATCTGGGCGTGCATCCGAATGCTGCACCGTCTGAGATCAAGTCGGCCATGATGACCACCGCCTACAACACGAAAGATGGAGCTGGCACAGCCGTCACCGATCCCTTCGTGCAGGGCGCCGGTCACGTCGACCCAACGAAGTATTTCAACCCCGGACTCCTGTACCTGAACGGCACGGCCGACTGGTACTCCTACATCCAGGGAATCGGATATGACGTCGGCGCCACCCCGATCGACCCAAGCAACCTGAACCTCGCCTCGATCGCGATCGGAACCCTCACGGGCGCCGAGACCATCACCCGGACTGTCACATCGACGCAGGCCGGTGACTTCACTGCCGCGGTCAACATCCCCGGAATCGCTGCGGTCGTGACCCCGTCTATGCTGAGCTTCAGCAGAGCGGGTGAGGCCAGGAGCTTTACGATCGCATTCACGCGCACGACCGCTGCCCTCGACAAGTTCACGAGCGGTTCGCTCACCTGGACCAGTGGCAACACCGTTGTGCGCAGCCCGCTGGCGATTAAGCCCGTCGCGATCGCGGCTCCGGCCTCGGCGAGCGGAATCGGAACCAACGGTTCAGTCGACGTGACGGTGACGCCCGGAGCCAACGGCGACATCCCGCTGTCGACGACCGGCCTCACCGAGGGCACGCTGCAGCCGGATCCGACCAAAAGGGAGAAAAACCACTCCGGTTCCGGCACGACCGGGGACACCTTCTCCTACACGGTCAAGGTTCCGAAGGCAACGCAATACGCCCGATTCGACCTGGATACGATCGATAACTCGGCCGACCTCGACCTGACGGTCACCCTCCTGGATGCGGCCGGCAATCCGGTCAGCAGCTGGCAGTCGGCCTCGGGCTCGGCAGACGAGCGCGTGAACCTGCTCGCGCCGGTTGCTGGCACCTACCGGGTCGAAGTCGCGGTCTTCTCGGCAGCGATACCGACCGCGTTCGACCTTCGCACCTACTCGGTGCTGAACGGTGGAGCCACGCTCACTCTCACTCCGCCGGTCATCGCGGCCAAGCAGGGTGTGGCGGCGACCTACACCGCGTCCTGGGCAAAGCTCAAGCCGTTCTCGAGCTACCTCGGCCTCGTGAAATACGGTGCAACCGGCGTCTACACGGCGATCGACGTCACGACCACTGACCGGATGCGCCCCGACACACCGGTCAACCCGTAGCCGCCGACAATCACGGAATACCAGAGGTCGGCACGTCGCTGACGGCGCGACCCGGAACGTCGATGGGCTGAACTACCGCTCGCACGCACCGCTCAGGCGAGCCGCGAACCGTCAGCCCAGACCTGCTGCACTCGCCACTCGTGATCGAGGAACACGGCATCCGCTGCAAAGCCGGGGGCGAGGTAGCCATGGCGAGACTCGAGCCCCAACGCGCGGGCCGGGGTGGCGGTGAGGGCGGCGACGGCATCGGCCGGGTCGACTGCCGCGGTTTCGATTGCGCAGCGCAGCGCGACGTCCTGGGTGAGGGTTGAGCCAGCAATCGTCGACGTGCCGGAGAGCACGGCGAGTCCACCGCGCACGGTCACGTTGAGCGAGCCGAGCCGGTAGTCGCCATCGCTCGCGCCGGCTGCCGCCATCGCGTCTGTGACCAGGGCGACGCGCCCTGGTGCGGCGCGGAAGACCATCGCCGCGACATCCGGATGCACATGCAGGCCATCGAGGATGAGTTCGATGGTCACGCGGTCATCTTCGAACGCCGCGATGACGGGGCCGGGCGCCCGATGATGGATGCCGGGCATCGCGTTGAAGACGTGCGTGAGCAGGCGTGCTCCACGGTCGAAGGCTTCCCGCGTGACGTCGAAGGTCGCCTCGGTGTGCCCGACCGCAACAGTCACACCGTTTTCGACCAGCACGTCGATGGTCTCGAGTGCGCCGGGTAGTTCCGGTGCGATGGTCAGTTGGCGGAGCGTTCCGCGGCTCGCGCCGAGCAGCTCCTCGACTTCGTATGGCATCGGATCGTGCAGGAAGTCCGGGTTGTGGGCACCGCGGCGCTCGCGGGCGAGGAACGGACCTTCGAGGTGGGATCCGAGAATCAGCGGATCCGACGAGGCGAGGTTGGCGATGACTCCGAGACTCTCTCGAATCTGCGCGACCGGGTTGGCGACGAGGCTGATCAGGGAACGCGTCGTGCCGTGGGCGCGGTGCGTCAGAAGGGCGGCCGCGATCTCGTCCGGACCGTCGTCGAAGGGGTGTCCGCCGCCGCCGTGGCAGTGCAGGTCCATGAAGCCGGGGACAAACCAGAGGCCGCCGACATCGATGCGCTCCGTTGCCTCCGGAAATTGCCTGCCGGATCCGGTCGAGACGATGGTGTCAGCTCGCACAAGCATCCAAAAGTCATCGACCTGGCCGTGGCCGTCCAGCTTGCGAGCCCCATGGAAAAGAGTCGTCATCGAGAAGTCTCCTTCGTGAACTCGGTGCGGCCGTTGATCACGCCGCTGATCGCCGCGACGACCGCGAATGTTGCGCCGATATTCGGATACCCGAGCACGAACCAGACCGCGGCCGCCGACCCCATCACGAGGATCTCGACGGCCGCTCGGCCCACCGGGTCGAGCGGAAATACGGCCTTCGGCGAACGGAACAAGCCCCAGACAATCGCGGCGAACAGGGGTGTACCGATCAGGAACAGCACGCCAGGCCAGGGGAATGGCCAGGCCAGGTAGCCCCAGAAGCCGAGCGAGAAGAGCGCGAAAAGCTCGAGCAGGAAGCCGAGCATGTCGTTCGGGCCGACCGTGAAGCCCGGGCGACGCGGCCGGCGGGGCGTCATTTGAAGATGATCGTTCGTGCGCCGTCGCGCAGCACACGGTTCTCGGCGAACCACTTGACCGCCTGGGTGAGCGTGCGGGATTCCTCGTCCTGCCCGATGGCCATCAGTTCGGTCGGGGTGCGCGAATGGTCGACTCGCACGACGTTCTGTTCGATGATCGGACCCTCGTCCAGGTCGCTCGTCACAAAGTGTGCGGTGGCGCCGATGAGCTTGACGCCGCGGGCGTGCGCCTGGCGGTACGGGTTCGCTCCCTTGAAACCGGGAAGAAAGGAATGGTGGATGTTGATGATCCGGCCGATAAGTTTGTCGCACAACGCGGGCGAGAGAACCTGCATGTACCGGGCGAGCACGACCAGTTCGATGTCAAACTGCTCGACGGCATCCAGAACACGATCCTCGAAGGCGAGCTTCTGACCGTCGGATGTCACGGGGTGCGACTCGAACGGCACGCCATAGAACTCCGCGAGGCCCGCCAGATCGCGGTGGTTGCTGAGCACGAGCGGGAGCTCGACGGGGAGCTGGCCGGCCCGCTCACGGAACAGCAGGTCATTGAGGCAGTGGGCTGCTTTCGAGACCAGCACAAGGGTGCGAACGGGGCGGCCGACGACATCCAGTTTCCAGGTCATGTCATAACGAGCGGTCACCGGGGCGAGCGCGGCCTCGAACAGGCTGCGATTCTCGGCTGACTCGACCTGAAGTCGCATGAAGAAAGTGCCGGTGTCGTCGCTCGAAAACTGCTGAGACTCGGTGATGTTGCCGCTGGCCTTAACGATCGCGCTGCTGATCGCATGCACGATGCCCGGCCGGTCGGCGCAGACAAGGGTCAGCACCCAGTGCGTTGAATCCTCTGAACTCACGCCTCTAGGGTATTGCCTCCGCGCACCGGTTGCTCTGAAGCTGATGCCGCAGAAGCCGCGACACCCCCAGCGCCCACCGCTCAGGATCGTCGAGGCGTGGCCACAGTGCCCGTTCCGGCGGGGAGGGCAGCGCGAGTGACGGAAGGCCGGATCGCGAGTACACTCGACTCGTCGCAACTGGCGTTGAGATGGGCAACCATCGGGGAGCGACTGCTCCCCATCGGAACGGCCGTTCGATCCTGATGGATCGTTCGGAACCGGCGATGGGGCCCAGATTTGGCCGTTCGCCTGGGCCGAACCGGATAGCCTTTTCTCGTCCGGTCGTGTCTAAGGAGCCGCCAGTGTCCGTCCAGAATCCAGTGTCCAATTCAGCAACCGACAAACTCCCCTCCACCTTCACGGATCCGCTTTCGAGCGTTGACCCAGAAATCGCTGCCGTTCTCGAACAGGAACTCGGCCGCCAGCGCGACACCCTCGAGATGATCGCGAGTGAGAACTTCGTCTCGCGCGCGGTGCTCGAATCGCAGGGCTCTGTGCTCACGAACAAGTATGCGGAGGGCTACCCCGGCCGTCGCTACTACGGTGGCTGCGAGTTCGTCGATATCGCGGAGCAGCTCGCGATCGACCGCGTCAAGTCGCTGTTCGGCGCCGAGTACGCGAACGTGCAGCCACATTCCGGCGCAACGGCCAACGCCGCCGTCCTCGCCGCGATTGCCACCCCCGGCGACACGATCCTCGGCCTCGAGCTCGCCCACGGCGGCCACCTCACCCACGGCATGAAGCTCAACTTCTCCGGCAAGCTCTACAACGCGACCGCCTATGGGGTCGACCCACAGTCCTATCTTGTCGACATGGATGTGGTGCGCGAGAAGGCGCTCGAGGTGCGTCCGACGGTGCTCATCGCCGGCTGGTCGGCGTACCCTCGCCAGCTCGACTTCGCGGCGTTCCGCAGCATCGCCGACGAGGTGGGAGCGAAGCTCTGGGTGGACATGGCGCACTTCGCCGGGCTGGTTGCGACCGGCCTTCATCCGTCCCCCGTCCCTTTCGCGGATGTCGTGTCAAGCACCGCCCACAAGACTCTCGCCGGTCCGCGCTCTGGCTTCATTGTCAGCCGGGACATGGAGCTCGCAAAGAAGCTCAATTCGGCCGTGTTCCCCGGCCAGCAGGGGGGACCGCTCATGCATGTGATCGCCGCCAAGGCGACGGCGTTCAAGCTCGCGGCAGAGCCGGAATTCAAGGATCGCCAGGAGCGCACCGTTCGTGGCGCGCAGATCCTTGCCGAGCGCCTCATGGCCCCCGACGCGACGGCAGCCGGAGTCGATGTGCTCACCGGAGGCACCGACGTTCATCTCGTGCTCGTCGACCTTCGCACCTCGGCCATCCACGGTCAGGACGCCGAGAACATCCTGCACTCCGTCGGAATCACGGTGAACCGTAATGCCGTACCGTTCGACCCGCGCCCGGCGATGACCCCATCCGGAGTGCGCATCGGAACCGCTGCCCTTGCGACGCGCGGCTTCGGCGACGAGGAGTTCACCGAGGTCGCCGACATCATCGCGAACGCGCTGATGCCGAATCCGGATGTCGCCTCCCTCCGCGCCCGCGTGCTGAAGCTCACCGACGGCTACCCGCTCTACCCCGGTCTCTTGTCGCCCGGCGGCTGGTCGTAACTCACCCCTCTCCACCCCAGCACCTCAAGGGACAACTTCGGCTCCTCCCACACCCCGGGAAGGACCTAAGTTGTCCCATGGGAAGAACACGGCCGGATGCACGAGTCCCAAGGAGTGACATGACTGCAATACGAATGGATGGTGTCGCGACCGCCGCGACCGTCAAGGCCGAACTGGTCGACCGCATCAGCGCGCTCAAGGCCCGCGGCATCAACCCCGGACTCGGTACCCTGCTGGTCGGCGCCGACCCCGGCTCGCTCTCCTATGTGGCTGGCAAGCACCGCGACAGCCTGGAACTCGGCATCGAATCGGTGCGTGTCGATCTCGCGGCGACCGCCAGTGCGGAAGAGGTGCGGGCGGCCATCCGCGACCTCAACGACAACCCGCTGGTCACCGGCTACCTCATCCAGCTTCCGCTGCCCGCGGGAATCGACGAAAACGCGATGCTCGAACTCATGGACCCGGCGAAGGATGCCGACGGTCTTCATCCGACGAATCTCGGTCGGCTGGTGCTTGGAGTCGCCGGAGACCTCAACTCGCCGCTGCCCTGCACCCCCGCCGGCATCGTCGAGATGCTGAGGCGTTACGACGTTCCCATCGCGGGCAAACGGGTCATCGTGATCGGTCGCGGTCTCACCGTCGGTCGGCCCCTCGGGCTCGTGCTCACGCGGAAGGGCCTCGACGCAACGGTCACCCTTGCCCACTCGCGCACCGTGGACCTCGCCGCGGATGTTCGTCGCGCAGACATCGTCGTGGCCGCCGTCGGCGTCCCCGGCCTCATCACTGCCGACTGGGTGAAGCCGGGGGCCGCCGTCCTGGACGTCGGCATCACCCGGGTGATCAACCCGGAGACCGGCAAGGCGAAGCTCCTTGGCGATGTCGACCCGGGTGTCGCCGAGGTCGCCGGCTTCCTCTCGCCGGTTCCGGGCGGGGTCGGACCGATGACGCGGGCGATGCTGATGGCCAACGTCGTGGCGGCCGCGGAGAGACTGTGACCCCAGCGACCCCACCGACCCCAGCGACCCCAGCGACCCCGCCGACTGTGACCCCAGCGACGCCGAGTCGTGCGACGCCGAGTCGCATGCTGGAAAAGTTCGAGGATCCCGACCGGTCCGCACTGCGCTCTCTCGTGGCGGACGCGATGATCGGCCACTTCGGCTTCGTTGTCGATGGCCAGCCACGCGTGCTGCCGATCGCTATCGTGGCCGATGGTGACGACATCCTTCTGCACGGGTCGACCGGCTCTACCTGGTTGCGCCTCCTCGCGACCGGTGTTCCGGTCGCCCTCTCGGTGACGGCGGTCGATGCCCTCGTCGTCGCGCGTTCCGCCTTCGAATCCTCGATGAACTACCGCAGTGCGGTGCTGTTCGGCAGCTGTGCGCCTGTGCCTGCCCACACGAAGGTCGCCACTCTCGACCTCGTGACCGATGGTCTCATCCCCGGCCGGGTCGCCGAACTGAGGCCACACACGGCGAAGGAACTCGCGGCAACGCTCATTCTGCGGATGACGGTCGACGAGTGGTCGCTCAAGGTGTCGGCCGGTTGGCCGGAAGACGAGGCCCCGGATGTCGCTGGCCGGGCCTGGGCCGGCGTACTGCCCGTCGCGACCGGCTACAGCCACGCGGCGCCGGCGCCGGACCTGGCGGAGGGCATCCTCGTCCCCGCTTCGGTCATCGGGCTGCTGAGTCCGAGCACAACGGGCTAGTCGGTCGGTGCTTGACCGATTTCGCAGCTGATGCCTGTGCCGGCAACGGTCGGATCCCAGCCGGGGGTTGACGCCAGATCGCCAGCTTTCGCCAGGTCCGTGAGGGTGACCTTGCAGGCTTCGATCGTCGCACCGGAGTCGAACGGCACGGAGAAGCCATAGAGTGCACTGCGCCACAGTGTGACGTCCGGCCCCGGGGTTCCGCTTTCGAAGTCAGCGACGGCGTGGCCCGATCCGGAAGTCCTCCACTTATACCCGCGGTAACAGGGCTGGGTGGGATCCGCGGGAGTGATCCCCTTACCCCGTGCCGACTGTCCGTAGTACGGGCTGCCGAACGTGACATCGAGGGGATAGATGAAGGGTTTGCCGTTGACGCTGCTCGTCAGGTCGATGGAGAGGAGGATGCTCCCGTTGGCGGCAAGCGTGTCGGCCGTCAGTGGCCTCCCGCCCAGTCCGGCACCACAGGCAGCGACGAATTCATTCACGAGTGGCTTGGCATCCCTGTCGCTGTACGTCAGCGGTTTATGGGCGGTGAGGAGAATGGCGATCGTGCTTCCGTCTTTGCCGCGCACGTTCGCCGCGATCGTGAACAGCACGTCTTTCGGCGCCGCGGACGCACTCGCCGACGGCTGTAGTGTCGGGGTCGGCGTGCCAGCTGACGGTCCGGGCGTGATCGTGCTCGAGCCGCCGCATCCGGTCAGCAGCACCGCAAGCAGAATGCTTCCGACCGCCAGCGATGTCCTGGTCAGCGACGCTCTCACGGTGTTTCCCCTTGTGCTCAGTGGCCGGTGCTCAGTGGCCGGCGGTCAATTCTCGCGCGATGCGCCCTTCGCGGCGGTCACCACGAAAGTATCAGGCTGGCCAAACCCATGTTCCGCGAACGCGCCGTCGATTGCAACCTGAAGCCGTGAAAGGTCACCGCTGGCGATAAGGGCTATGGCGGCCCCGCCGAATCCTCCGCCGGTCATCCTCGCGCCGATGGCGCCATTGGCCTGCGCGGTTTCCACAGCGAGATCGAGCTCTCGCACCGAGATGTCGAAGTCGTCGCGCATCGAACGGTGCGAAGCGTCGAGCAGGTCGCCGATCGCGCCCGGCCCCGATTCCTTCAGCGTGGCGACGGTGTCGAGAACTCGCTGATTTTCGGTGACGACGTGACGCACGCGGCGGAAGGTCACATCGTCGAGCAGCTCCCTCGCTCGCGGCAGATCGTCGACGCTTAGATCGCGAAGGGACTCGACCCCGAGCATCCGTGCTCCGAGTTCGCAGGATGCTCGTCGCTCGGCATACCCGCCGGTGGCGTGTGAGTGGCTCACCCCCGTATCGATGATGAGCAGGACGAGGCCGGCAGCCGCGAACCCCAGGTCGATGATCTCGGATTCGAGGCTCCTGCAGTCGAGGAAGACGGCTGAGTCTTTCTGGCCGAGGAGCGATGCCGACTGGTCCATGATGCCCGTCGGTGCGCCAACCACTCTGTTCTCGGCAAGCTGCCCGACCAGTGCGAGACTCGGACGGTCGAGACGCAGCCGCCAGACGTCGTTGAGCGCGATTGCCACGGCACACTCGATCGCCGCGGACGATGAGAGACCGGCGCCGACCGGCACATCCGATTCGATGAAGATGTCGAAACCGGGCACGGCCGTGAGGTCTGCACCACGCTCGCCCAGTGCCCAGGCCACACCGAGTGGATACGCCGACCAGCCGCGAAGATGCTCCGGCGAGAGCTCGGCGAGATCGATTTCGACTACCTCGTCGGCGAAGGAACTTGCCACCCTGGCGAGCCGGTCATCGCGCAGGGCGAGCGCGACAACGGTTCGACGATTGATCGCGAACGGCAGAACGAAGCCCTCGTTGTAGTCGGTGTGCTCACCGATCAGGTTCACACGGCCGGGTGCCGACCACAGGCCACCCGGCTCGTAGCCGAAGAGAGCGACGAAACCAGCGCGCACGTCCTCTCGAATGTCGCTCGTCAACACGGTACCTCGACTCGGCTCAGGCCGTTCCTGATGAACTCGGCGGCATGTTCCGGAGTGACGTCGCCGATCCAGGCTCCCATCGCAGCCTCGGATCCGGCCAGGTATTTGAGTTTACTTTCGGCTCGCCTCGGGGAGGTGATCTGTAACATCAAACGGATCTCTTCCCGCCCGTGAGTCACCGGCGCCTGGTGCCAGGCGGCGATGTAGGGCGTCGGGGTGTCGTAAAGCTCATCAATGCCGCGCAGCAGACGGAGGTAGAGCCCGGCGAGCTCCTCGCGCTCCTCGGCGCTCGTGGCCGCGAGGTCGGGCACCTGGCGGTGCGGGAGCATGTGCACCTCGATCGGCCAGCGCGCGGCAAATGGCACGTAGGCGGTCCAGTGTTCGCCCCGCAGCACGACCCGCGTCGATGTGCTCTCGAACTCGAGGATGCGTTCGAACAGGTCTGGCCCGAACCGCGCGATCGAATCGATCAGCCGCGTCGTGCGGGGCGTGATGTACGGGTACGCGTAGATCTGGCCGTGCGGGTGGAGAAGCGTGACGCCGATCTCTTCGCCGCGGTTCTCGAACAGGAAGACCTGCTGAATGCCCGGCATGGCCGAGAGCGCGGCGGTGCGATCCGCCCAGGCCTCGATCACGGTGCGCGCGCGGGAGCGGCTGACACTGCCGAAAGCCCCTTCGTGCTCGGGGCTGAAGGACACGACCTCGCAGCGACCGATCGCGGGAAGGCTGCGGCCGAGGCCGATGCTCGTGAGCTCTTCCGCATCGAAGGTGGCCGTCAGCTCCGGACCAAACGAGGGCGAACGGTTCTCGAAAACAGCAACGTCGTAGTCGTCGGGAATTTCGGAGGCGTTTGTGGGGCTGGCCGGAGCGAGCGGATCCTGGTCGGCTGGCGGCAGGAAGACCCGATTTTGACGAGCGGCGGCGATGGATATCCACTCGCCGGTGAGCGGATCCTGGCGCATCGACGCCGTGGTGGGCCGGGGGTCGAGGTTACGGCTATCCGGTGCGCGGTCCGGCGAAAGTCGAGTGTCGGCGTCATCGAAATAGATGAGTTCGCGCCCGTCCGCCAGGCGGTGCTCACGTTTGACGATCGGTGTCATTGGGTCTTCCTCGGGGTGGTGTTGAAAACGCAAGAAACGTTACCCCCGATTGACAAGAAAACGCAAATAATCGAAGATCAAACCATGATCGATCCCGGTTCGAGTCCTCCCGCCGCCGCACGGCGCGCTCACATCCTGTCGATCATCGAGCAGCGAGGATTCGCAAAAGTCACCCAGTTGAGTCGGCTATTCGGAATTTCCGAGGTGACCGTTCGTGCCGACCTCGATGCTCTCGCGGTCGGTCACGGGGTCCTTCGGGTGCACGGCGGGGCCGTGGTGGGCAGCCGATCGGCCGGACTCGAACGTCCGTTCGAGCAGTCGATGTTCAGCGCAGCTGACGAAAAATCCCGCATCGGGCGGGCCGCCGCCGCGCTGATCGAATCCGACCAGGCGATCGTGCTCGACGTGGGGACCACGACCACCGCCATCGCGATGGCGATGCTGGAGCGGGACGACCTGCAGAATGTCGTCGTCATCACGAACGCCCTCAATATCGCACTCGCGCTCGAATCCGCGATCCCACGTGTCACCGTCATCGTGACCGGCGGCACCCTTCGTCCGCTGCAGCATTCGCTGGTCGATCCGCTCGCGGGCGTCGTGCTCGACCGCATTCGCGCCGACCTCGCCTTCATCGGCTGCGGCGGCGTCGACTCGATCGCGGGAATCACCAACGTCAACCTTCCCGAGGCAGACATGAAGCGCCGGATGCTGGCCGCCGCCGCCCGCAGCATCGTGGTAGCGGACAGCTCGAAGCTCGGCGTAACCCAGCTCAGCAGGGTCGCCCCGATCGGAGAGATCGACACCCTGATCACCGGCGCGGAGGGCGACCGGCGCCAACTCGAG
>JAYTEZ010000004.1:0-1535 GCA_043734805.1 Microbacteriaceae bacterium | reverse complement strand
TGCGAGCGCGCGGCATAGGGGCCCGGCGTGCCGTCGGCTGCCACCTGCAGGCGAAGGCGGGTGCGCCATCCGGTGCCATTTTCTTCGCCGGGCAGCGCGTCGACAGTGACGCGCGTATCGATGCCGGCCATGCGCTTGAGCGAGTCGGCCAGCACCTGGCGCTTGAGCTCCCGCTGGTGGGCGATGTCGATGTGTCCGAACTCCGCACCACCGGCACGATCCGACGGGGCCCGGTCGATGGATGCCGCCGACCAGACGTGGGGGCGGCGATGCTCGGATGGCGTCACAACGGACAGCGTCTCGGCGCGCCAGAACGACTTCTTGGAGTCATCCGTGATCCTGGCGATCACGATCTCGCCCGGGATCGCATCACTCACGAAGATCACCCGGCCTTCGTGACGGGCGACCGCCACACCACCGTGGGCTACGTTGGTAACCTCGATCTCGACCTGCCTGCCCAGCCATTCACCCATCCCTCGAGCTTGCCACAGGAGCTACCCGTGCCCATTCACCCGGTGCCTCTCCCGGTGAACCCTCCTCTCCCGATTCGGCTGTATCTCGCCTCCACATCGCCCGCCCGGCTTGCGACCCTGCGTAACGCTGGGATCGAACCGATCGTGCTCCCCTCCGAGGTGGACGAGGATGCCGCGGTCACGGCCGCCGGACCGCTTTCACCCCTCGACCTGGTGCAGTTGCTCGCCCGGCTCAAGGCCTCGGCGGTCGCTGGTCGTCTCGTCGACGGCGAACCCATCGACGGCTTCATCCTCGGAGGGGATTCCGCGTTCGAACTCGACGGAATCGTCTACGGGAAGCCACATTTTGCTTCTGTTGCGCGCGAACGCTGGATGCTGCAGCGTGGCCGCACCGGACACCTGCACTCCGGGCACTGGGTCATCGACCACCGGGGCGGGGTTGTCGGGGGTGCGGTCGGGGCGGTCTCCACCGCCGGCGTCACCTTCGCCCCAGACATTTCGGATGCTGAGATCGACGCGTACATCGCAACGGGCGAGCCGCTCGAAGTCGCCGGCGCGTTCACGATCGACAGTCTTGGCGCGCCATTCATCTCCTCGGTCGCCGGCGACCCGCACGCCGTCGTCGGGTTGTCGCTGTCGACACTTCGTTCGCTCCTGCTCGAGCTCGGGGTTGCCTGGCCAACACTCTGGAATCGTCCTCCGCCGGTTGCCGGTTGAGTAGCGCCCGAGGCACGAAGACGCGTATCGAAACCTTTGTAGGTGTCATTAGTGCGACATCCGTCATTTTTGTAGCCCACCGCCAAAGACCGCCTGCCAACGCGCAATAGGCTAAAGAACTATGCCCCGCATCACGAAGGTCCTGGTCGCCAACCGAGGCGAAATCGCTGTTCGAGTTATTCGGGCCGCGAAAGACGGCGAAATCACCTCCGTCGCCGTGTACGCGGATCAGGATCGGGATGCCAGGCACGTCAAGCTCGCCGACGAGGCCTACGCCCTCGACGGCGCAACGAGCGCCGACACGTACCTGCGCGTCGACAAGATCCTCTCGATCGCTCGACGCTC
>JAYTEZ010000003.1:0-6180 GCA_043734805.1 Microbacteriaceae bacterium | reverse complement strand
TAACTCCCGCCGCGGGGCGGACACCGGCGCTGGCGGGATCCAGCCGACGGGCACAGCGGTGCCCAGGCCGCGCAGCGCCCCGGGGCGCTCTACTAACGGGTGTAGTTCGGCGCCTCTACCGTCATCTGGATGTCGTGCGGGTGCGACTCTTTGAGGCCCGCGGCGGTGATCCGCACGAACTTGCCCTTTTCCTTGAGCTCCGCGATCGTGCGGGCGCCGGTGTAGAACATCGACTGTCGGAGTCCACCGAGCAGCTGATAGGCGACGGCGGAAAGCGGTCCGCGGTAGGGGACCTGTCCCTCGATTCCCTCAGCGATGAGCTTGTCGTCCGAGGGCACGTCGGCCTGGAAGTAGCGGTCCTTCGAGTATGAGGTCTGGTCACCGCGGCTCTGCAATGCGCCGAGCGAACCCATTCCGCGGTACTTCTTGTACTGCTTGCCGTTGACGAAGATGAGGTCGCCCGGGCTCTCGTCGCACCCGGCGAGCAGTGAGCCGAGCATGACGGAGTCGGCACCGGCGACGAGCGCCTTCGCGATATCACCCGAGTACTGCAGGCCACCGTCGGCGATCACCGGGATGCCGTGCTCGCGGGCGGCGAGCGATGCCTCATACACCGCTGTGACCTGTGGCACGCCGACGCCGGCGACGACGCGGGTGGTGCAGATCGACCCGGGGCCGACACCGACCTTGATGGCGTCCGCTCCGGCATCCACGAGCGCCTGCGCGCCACTGCGGGTCGCGACGTTGCCACCAATCACGTCGACATGGCGGGCAACCGGGTCGCTCTTGAGCCTACGGATGATGTCGATCACGCCGGCGCTGTCGCCGTTCGCGGTGTCGACGACGAGGGCATCGACACCGGCGTCGATGAGTGCCATAGCGCGATCCCAGGCGTCACCGAAAAAGCCGATTGCGGCCGCGACCCGGAGCCGGCCATTCTCGTCTTTCGTGGCCTGCGGATATTTCTCCGACTTGTCAAAGTCCTTGACGGTGATGAGACCGCGCAGCCTGCCATCGGCGTCGACGAGCGGCAGCTTCTCGATCTTGTGCTGCGCGAAAATCGCGACCGCGTCATCCGGGTCGATGCCCTCTGGCGCAGTAATCAGCGGTGCGCGCGTCATGACGTCCCGAACGAACGTCGTCGACTTCTCGAACGGGGAGACGAAGCGCATGTCGCGGTTGGTGATTATTCCGACGAGCCTCCCATCGCCTTCGACCACCGGGAGGCCTGAGACGCGGAACTGGCCGCACAGCGCGTCGACCTCTGCCACGGTTGCATCCGGCGTCGTCGTGACCGGGTTGGTGATCATTCCCGACTCCGAGCGCTTCACCAGATCGACCTGCTCGGCCTGGCCGGAAATGGAGAGGTTACGGTGTAAAACGCCCAGTCCACCCTGACGCGCGATCGCGATCGCCATGCGGGACTCGGTGACCGTGTCCATGGCCGAGGAAAGAAGCGGCGCCGCGACGGTGATCCGTCGGCTCAGGCGGGTGGTCGTATCCGCTTCGCTCGGGATCACATCGGTGTGGCCGGGCAGCAGCATCACGTCATCGTAGGTGAGGCCGATGAAGCCGAAGGGATCTGGCTGGTCCATGAGTCCTCTTTTTTCGAGCGTGGTGAGTGAACAACCGGGCTGCGACTAAGGGCTCCGGTAGTCAATATTAACGGGTTCGCCCTCGAGCTATTCCCCCGTCACTCCACTAACCCGAGTGAAACGGTTCGCGGCATCATATTTGTAGAGCCCGAAGTGTGCCGGGCTCGGGTCGCCGCGGTTGTCGAAGCCGATCGGCCCCGAGATGCCGTCGTAGTCGATGTCGGATTGCGTCTTCAGCACGTCGAGGCACTCACCATAACTTGTGCACTTGATGCCCCCCTCCGACACGTCACGCAGCCGACTCGCGATGGCGGCACCGCTGGCGTCACGGGCGACCGTCGCTGCGAGCGCGGCGAGAATCGTAGCGTCGTAGGCCTCGGCGGAGTAGAGAAAGTTCGTCACCGCCGGGTCGGCGGCTTTCACCCGCGCCTTGAAGGCTTCGTCGGGCTCGGCGCCCT
The DNA here is from genome assembly GCA_043734805.1 of Microbacteriaceae bacterium. Classification (GTDB taxonomy): domain Bacteria; phylum Actinomycetota; class Actinomycetes; order Actinomycetales; family Microbacteriaceae; genus Lacisediminihabitans. Next base: position 4,127 of record JAYTEZ010000003.1, on the reverse strand, counting down.
CAAGGATGCCGTTGACAGCGGTGAGCGCCCCGGCAGGCAGAGCCTGCGAGTAGTCGGCCGTGTTTTCGCTCGTGAGCCACAGCCTGGCGCCTCCGAAGCCAGCCGCCGCCAGCTGGGTGATGATGGCCTTGTTCTGATCCATCGTGCTAAATGGGCTCACGAAGACAACATCATCCGGAGCGGCCTTCTTCACCGCGTCGATAATTGGCGCAAAATCCTTCGTCGTCGAATCGAACTTCTGAGCGGTCACCAGTTGTCCGCCGGACTTCTTGAGACTTTTCCTGAGGGTTCCGAGGATGGCGTTGCCGGTTTCCTCGTCGAGATAGACGAGCGCGATTTTGGCCTTGCCACCGCCGATGCCGGTGCCGAGAGCGGTGCCCTCGAGTGCGGCAGAGGCGATGGTGCGAAACAGGTAGCCGGAGGAGTCGAGCGAGCTCAGGCGCACCGAGGTGGCGGCGGGAGAAATCATCGGGATCTTCGCGGCGATGATTTTGGGTAACAGCCGCTCCGCAAGAACGGAGGACGAAGGTCCGATCACCACGTCCACGCCCCTGGCCTGGAGGTCGGCGAGCGAGGCCTCGATCGTTTCCGTCGTCACGTCGCCGGAGTCGCGGTGGAACACCTCGACCGGTTTGCCGAGCACACCACCGTTTTGGTTGATCTCGCGAATGGCCACTTCGACTCCGGCTGCCTGCCCGGGGCCGAGGTAGGACTGCGCCCCCGTGGTGGGAAACACTGTTCCTATCCTCAGCACGCCGTCGCCACGTGGCGCGACGGTCGGGCTGGAAGTCGGCACGGGCACCGGTATGGGCTTCGCCGAGGAGCACGACGAGAGGGCCAGAACCAGAGCGAAACCCGCCGCAAGTGCCGCAAGCGTTGGGGAGCGCGACATGAAGGTCCTCTTCTCACAATCGTCTTCGACCATACAGTTCGATCAGCCGAGCGCGGGTGAGGCGCGACGTGCACGGCGACCAGCGATGAACAGGTCAACGCTCAGGACGATGAGCGCGACCCAGACGAGCGCGAAGCCGAGCCAGCGCGCGGTCGGCATGTCCTCGTGCAGGATGAAGGCTCCCGACACGAACTGAAGCACGGGAGCCAGGTACTGGATCAGCCCCAGGTACACGAGCGGCAGTCGGCGGGCGGCCGCCGCGAAGAGCAGAAGGGGAACCGCGGTGACGATCCCCGTGCTTGCCAGGGCGACGGTGTGCGCGATACTCACCGTACCGAGGGTGAGGCCCGCTCCCGTGCCGACAATGACGAGTTGCACTACGGCGACCGGCGCGAGCCATGCCGTTTCGATGGTCAGGCCGCTCACCGCATCCACCGATCCGCCGACCCGCTTCTTGATCAGGCCGTAGAGGCCGAACGAAAAGGCCAGCGTGAGTGAGATCCACGGGAAGACGCCGTAGTTGATTGCGAGCACGAACACGGCGATCGCGCTGATGCCGACGGCGACCCACTGCGGCGCGCGAAGACGCTCACCCAGTATAAAAACGCCCAGAAGCACGGTCACGATCGGGTTGATGAAATAACCGAGCGCGGCTTCGATCACGTGACCGCTCAACGTGGCCGTGACGTAGACCTGCCAGTTGACGAAGATTAATGCGGCCGCGAGCCCCATTGTGAAGACTATTTTCGGCTGTCCGAGGAGGGCGATGAGGGCCGCCCACCTGCGCGTCACCGTGATAATGAGCGCGCAGAAAACGAGCGAGAACAGGATGCGCAACGCGACGATCTCGATCGCCCCCGCCGGCTGAAGCAGCAGGAAGTAAAGGGGAAGTACGCCCCAGATCCCGTAGGCTGCCACGGCGAAGAAGACACCCGAGCGTTCTCTCGACCGCTCCGTTGTCATGGGAGCTTTCGAGGAATCCGACACCTTGTGCATGTTACGGGAAAACACAAGGTCCGCCCGGCGAGCCGGACGGACCTGTGTGATGAAGCTGGATTAGCGCACGACCACCGCGAGAACGTCGCGGGCCGAGAGGACGAGCAGGTCTTCGCCGCCGTACTTCACCTCGGTTCCGCCGTACTTGGAATAAATGACCTTATCGCCAACGGCGATGTCGAGCGGGATGCGGTTGCCATTGTCATCGATGCGACCTGGACCAACTGCAACGACCTCGCCCTCCTGGGGCTTCTCTTTCGCAGTGTCAGGGATGACCAGACCGGAAGCAGTGGTCTGCTCGGCCTCGACCTGTTTGATGACAATGCGATCCTCGAGCGGCTTGATGGAGACCGACACGGTTGACCTCTTTCTTTCTCAAAACTTCGAAATCCTGGGTTAGCACACTCACTGTGAGAGTGCCAGATGTAGCTTAGCCGCGCATTAGCACTCGTGCAATGGGAGTGCCAGAAGTTCGGGCCGGATCGGGCATCGCGGCGGGCGTCGCATCCGGTTTCCCCACTGAAAACGCAGGACATTCACCACCATTGCGTCACATTCAGCGCGAAATGGTGCTTCTGTGGTGAATGTCCTGCGTTTTCATACCAGAATGGAGCGGATGGACGGGTCGGAGTTGCGCGAGCTGCTCACAATCGACGGCTTGCGGCTGTTGGATTCGCTTCCGCGCTACGAATCGGCCGCCGATGTGCTGAAGACCGTGAGCGAGCTGCGCCGGGCCGGCCACTCCCCCGGACTCGTCGCCGCGGTGCTGAGCCAGTCGAAGCTGCGGGCGAAGGCCGAGGCCAAGTTCGGAGAATTTGCCAAACGGATGCTGTTCACCGAAGCAGGGCTCGAGCAGGCAACACGGCTGCGAGTAGCGGCGCTGCATGCCGGGCGCTTCCAGGCCGCGGGGCTCACCCGAATCGCGGATCTCGGCAGCGGCATCGGCGGCGACGCGATCGCGATCGCCGCCCTCGACCTCGACGTGACCGCGGTGGAGCTCGACGAAGTCACCGCCGCGATCGCCACATACAACCTTGCACCGTGGACCAACGCCACCGTCGTCAATGCCGACGTCAGCGACGTCGACCTTGGCCCCTTCGACGGCGTCTACCTCGACCCGGCGAGGCGAACCGCCGGGCACCGGAACACGTCACGCATCACCAACCCAGCCGACTATTCTCCGTCGCTCGACTTCGCGTTTGGGATCGCCGAACGCCTCCCCACCGGCCTCAAACTCGGCCCCGGAATCGATCGCGACCTCATCCCCGCCGGAGCCGAAGCACAGTGGGTCTCGCTCGATCACGACGTCGTGGAGCTCGGCCTCTGGTTCGGATCTCTTGCCCGGGCGGGCATCCGGCGGTCGGCACTCGTGATGGGGACGCACGGAACGGCGGAACTCAGCGCCGGCGAGGACAGCCCGGATGTCGAGACCGGCTCCCTCGGCGAGTTTGTGTACGAACCGGATGGCGCCGTCATCCGCGCACGACTCATTGGCGACCTCGGGCGCCGGCTCAGCGCGACGATGCTGAGCGACGGCATCGCCTACCTCACCTCGGACGTCGCGACCGCCACCCCGTTCGCCAGCTGCTTTCGTGTAATCGATGCCCTCCCGCTCGACGAACGCACGCTCAAGAAGGAGCTCGCGAAACGCGGGATCGGCACTCTTGAGATCAAGAAGCGCGGGGTGGATGTCGACCCGGCCGCCTTCCGCAAGAAGCTGTCGTTACGCGGTGACGCCTCCGCCACGCTCATCCTCACGAGAGTCGCGGGGCGCCATACCGCTCTGCTTTGCGAGCGGATTCAATAGCCGGTCGCGTCGGGGTTCTCGGGTGCCATCGGTATCCTCAGCGGTGTGATGCTTTTAACCAGCGATGGACCCGCGCTACCGAGCGCGGGTCCATCACCGAAGAAACGTGAATTAGTAGCCGGGAATCGAAGCTCCCACACTTGCCAGTACAACAAACCCGATGATGTAGACAACAAGCCAGATGACCGATAGGGCGACTCCGGCGTAGCCTGTGATGAGGCCCGTGAGCCAAAAGGGTTTTGCCAGCAGGCCTTCGCGCTTCTTGCCCAAATATGCCAGCACGAGCGCGGCGATCGAGAAGATGAGTCCCCAGCCGCCGAACAGGGAAATGAAGACACCGACGATTCCGGCGATCATGCCGATCAGGCTCAGCGTCTTGGAGGGAGCCGCCACCGGAATCCCCGAGTACGGCGCCGCGGGTGCGGGCGGTGT
>JAYTEZ010000002.1:0-2382 GCA_043734805.1 Microbacteriaceae bacterium | reverse complement strand
CCCGGCGCCACGATGGCCCCGTACACCGCGCGTATCGACCAGTACGCGCGCACCACCCTGGGCGCTGACTGGTATGAAATCCTGGTCACCAGCTACGTGACATCCGGCTTGCTCGACGACTTCTATTGCCGACTCGCCGCGGGTCTTCCCGGCGAATATTCGACTCGGATCTCGGCGTTGCTCGCGGGAAATGATGGCCATGAATTCATCGTCACCGAGTTGCGCAACGCGATCGATTCGAATCCGCGGCTGGCGTCCCGCCTCGCGATGTGGGGGCGACGCCTGGTCGGTGACACGCTGCTCATCGCCCGATCGGCCCTCGCCGGGGTCGGCAACACGCACCGGGATGAAGCGCGTCTCGAGCCGATTTTTACCGAACTGATCTCCGCGCACACGCGCCGTATGGACGCGCTTGGGCTGACCGCCTAGGGCCTGCTGAGCCTAACCAACATCGTGGCATCCGCCGCCGTGCGCTGTCGAGAAACGAGCGGAGCCACAAGGATCGGCACTACAGCGGCGAGCGTCAGGCTGACCGCCCAGATCCATCCGCCGTCGAACCTCCAGCCGACCCAGGTCAGGGCACCCCAGACGGCGGCTGCGACGGCAGCACCGATCGCGGGCAGGAGAGCGGCTCCGTGGGTCTCCCGCCGAGGGAAGACGTAGCGCACCGCGAGACCGAGGATGGCACCTCCGAGCGTGACGAAGAGCAGTTCCACGACTAGGCCACGAAGCCGACGCGCCGGGACTCTTCCGAACCGATCTCGAGGTAGCCGAAAGACTCAATCGGCACGAAGTAGATGGTGCCCCTCGTGTCGACGAGCTTAAAGAACTTGGCGCTCGACTCGAGAGCCGTCGCGACGACTTTCTCGATCTCGCTTGCCGACTGGCTCGACTCGAAGTTGATCTCACGGGGGCTGTTGGTGATGCCGATGCGTATGTCCACGAGCCCAGATTACGACAGATGCGGGACGCCTCTTCGCGTCGTTCTCTTTGGGCGCAACCGAGCGCCGGCTGTCAGACCCAGCCGCTACCGTTGAGCCCATGACGATCAAGGGATTCCGGCGTGCTGCAGCGCGGATGTCGGCATCCGCCGTGCCAGCACTCGACCCGTCCCAGTGCCTGATTCTCGAACTTGCCGATGACTCTTCGGCGGCGGTTCTCGGCGCGCCGGGAACCGGCAAGACGACCACCATCGTCGAGCTCGTCGCCCATCGGGTTCGTGAGCGAGGTTTCGTGCCGGAGGAGATCGTCGTACTCACCTCAAGCCGAATCACGGCGACGCGGCTGCGCGACAGGCTCGCGCTTCGACTCGGCGAGCCGACCAATGGCCCGCTGGCTCGGACGGTCAACTCGCTCGCCTTCGAGATTGTCGGGCACGCCGCACGGCTGGCAGGTGCCCCGCCGCCACGGCTTGCGACCGGCGGTGACCAGGACAGCGACATCGGGCAGCTGCTCGATGGCCAGCTCGAGGATGGCACGGGGCCAGTCTGGCCGGAACTGCTCGGCCCCGAGGTGCGGCGCCTTCGCGGATTCCGCTCCGAGCTGCGCGAACTCATGATGCGCGCGACCGAGTACGGTCTCACCCCGAAAGACCTGCGACGGCTCGGCGCCCGGAACGATCGCCCGGAGTGGGTGGCCGCTGCCGATTTCATTGCCGAGTATCTGGCTGTCGTCAGCAGCGCGCGCTCGAACCAGCTCGACTCGGCGGAACTGATGCAGTTCGCCATCGCCGCGCTGGCCGCAGGGACTGCGGGGGATCAGGCGGCGCGGCTTCGTCTTGTCATCGTTGATGATCTCCAGGAAGCGACGAAGTCCACGATGACCCTCCTGTCTGCCCTCGCTGCACGCGGGGTGGCCATCGTCGCCTTCGGTGATCCGGATGTCGCAGCCAACGCCTTCCGTGGCGGAGAGCCGGATGCGCTCGGGCGCCTCGCAACGGTGCTCGGCATCCCGGACATGGTGAGCCTCACGCTGTCCACGGCGCATCGCCAGGGGCACGAGCTTCGCGAATTCACGAGCCGGGTCACGGAACGCATCGGCACCGCGGGTGCCGTCGGCCATCGGGCGGCCGCCCCTCACGCCCGCCCGTCGGGGACGTGGGCGGCCAGCGCTCACAGCGGTGACGGGACCGAGTCGTCGATTCTCAGCATCCTGGCGACGAGCCCAGCCCGCGAGTGGGCTGGCATAGCGCGGCAGCTGCGCGAACGACACCTCATCGATGGCATTGCCTGGAATGACATGGCGGTCGTCGTGCGCAGTGGGCGCCAGGTTCCGGTGATCTCCCGGGCGCTCGCGCTCGCCGAAGTCCCGACCCGCACGGCCGTCGGCGGTCGGGCCCTCCGGGAGGATCACGCCGCGCGAGCCCTGCTCTCGGTGGTCGAC
>JAYTEZ010000001.1:0-6934 GCA_043734805.1 Microbacteriaceae bacterium | reverse complement strand
CTTCGGCCGGGCCCGGGATTCTGCCGCTGGCGCGAAACTCCAGAGCAGCTCGTCGAGAGTCCCGGGCCGAGCGCCAATCAGCTCTCGGGCGATGCGCGCATTCGAGATCGTCGCTTCGATCTTGGAACGGTTTCGGATGATTCCGGTATCCAGCATCAGCGCGTCGGCGTCATCCGGGCCGAGCGCAGCGACCCGATCGATGTCGAAGCCGTGGAAGGCGTCGCGAAAGGCCGGTCGTCGGCGCAGGATGGTGATCCAGGACAGCCCCGCCTGGAATCCCTCGAGGCTCAGCTTTTCGAACAGCGGTCGGTCACCCCGCAGTTCTACGCCCCATTCCTCGTCGTGATAGCGACGGTATTCTCCGTCGCTTCCCGCCCAGGCACACCGTGGGATGCCGTCTTCGCCGATCGCGACAACCGGCCCGGGCTCGCTCACGCCACGCACGTTTTCACGGCATGCACGGTCTCACGGTGCGGCCTCGATCCCCTCGTGATCGAGCAGCCAGACCTTGGTCGCGATTCCATTGCCCCCGCTGTATCCCGTGATCCTGTGATTCGATGCGAGCACGCGATGGCACGGCACGATGATCGGCACGGGGTTCGCCCCTACCGCGCCTCCGACGGCCCGGCCAGCGGTGGCGCGCCCGGTCGCGAGGCCGAGTTTGCCGTAGGAGGTGGCTTCTCCGAATTCCAGTTCGCCAAGTTTCGCCCAGACCGCGCGCTGGAAGTCGGTGCCGGAAAGCCTGACGGGAACATCGAACTCGCGACGCGTGCCCGAGAAGTATTCGGCCAGCTGGGCGGCGGCGCGGTCGAGGATCGCGTCACTGTGCTCCGGGAGTGTCTCACGGGGGAGCTGGCCGTCCTTCTCGATGGTGAGTGAGGTGACGGCCTCGCCATCGCCCGTGAGCTCGATCCGCCCGATCGGACTGTCGACCCTGCGGAGGAAGGGCCGGGCGGTTTCGGCAGGGGTACGGGTGTTCATGGTTCGACTGTAGTCGGGTCATCCGATGCTCCTCTGGCACTTTTCGGACAGTGGGCGAACGGTGCGAGTCCCACGAACGGGGGAGGAGCGGACCGACAGCCAGCGCCGCTTAGGCTGGAATCATGGCAGCAATCGAATACCGCACCCTCGGCAACTCCGGCCTGGTCGTCTCAACCATCGGACTCGGCTGCAACAACTTCGGGCGTGCGAACACGGCAAGCGAGACCCAGGCCGGCACGGATGCCGTCATCCACGCGGCGATCGACGCCGGTGTAACGCTGTTCGACACCGCAGACATCTACGGCACCGAGCGCGGGCTCAGCGAGACGCTCATGGGCAACGCCCTCAAGGGTCGCAGGAGCGACATCGTGCTCGCGACCAAGTTCGGCATGGACATGGCCGGCGCGAACGGCCCGGACTGGGGCGCTCGGGGATCGCGACGCTACGTGCGGCTCGCGGTCGAAGCCTCGCTCACGCGGCTGCAGACCGACTGGATCGATCTCTATCAACTGCACGTGCCCGATCCGCTGACCCCGATCGAAGAGACCCTTGCCGCGCTCGACGACCTCGTGACGGAGGGCAAGGTGCGTTACATCGGACACTCAAACCTCACCGGCTGGCAGATCGCGGATGCCGAATACCGGGCCGTGCTCGGCGGTCACTCGAAATTCATCTCGGCCCAGAACGAGTACTCGCTTCTCGTGCGCGGCGTGGAGGCCGAGGTACTGCCGGCGGTCAACCACTACGGGCTCGGATTCCTGCCGTTCTTCCCGCTCTACAACGGACTCTTCACCGGCAAGTTCAGCCGAAGCGGCGGGCCAGCGGACAGCCGGATCGTGAACCTCCGCCCACACCTGCTTGACAGCGCGCCGTGGGACACGATCGAGAAGTACGAGGCGTTCTGCGCCGAGCGTGGCGTGAGCATGCTCGCCGCCACCCTGGCCTGGCTGTTGGCCCGGCCCGGGCTCTCGAGCGTCATCGCGGGAGCGACGAAGCCGGAACAGATTGTGCAGAATGCGAGTGCGGCAACGACGTGGACGCCAACGGATGCCGAGATCACTGAGATCTCCGCTCTCTTCGCGTAGTCCGCGACTCGGCGCTCGAGAGTCCGTGGTGCCGCTAGGGAACCAGCAGCACGATCTTTCCACGCAGGTGCCGGGACTCGAGCCGCTCGTAGGCCTCGCGCACCCGGGCAAGCGGATAGGTGGCTTGGATGGGCATCACCAGTTCACCGCTGGCAACGAGAGCCGCGAGTTCGCCGAGTTCGGCAGCAGTTTTGCCGCCGCCGCCGACCGCCGTGATCCCGTATTTCTCCACACCCGCGAAGTAGGTGATCGTGTTGATACGCTCCGGGGCTACGCCAAGCTCCAGTCCCGCCTCCACTGTTTCCTGTCCGGACGTGTCGATCACCGCCGTGATGCCCTGCGGTGCGGCCGCGCGGATTCGTTCGACCAGCCCCGGCCCGTAGATGACCGGGGTGACGCCGAGCTTGCGCAGGAAGGCGTGGTTGGCCTCGCTCGCCGTGCCGACCACTGCCGCACCCGCGCGCAGGGCGAACTGGGCGCTGAACAGGCCGACGCCTCCCGCGGCGCTGCTCACGAGGACGGTGTCCCCGGGACCGGGCGCCACCGCATCCGTCGCCCGCCTCGCGGTATTACCGACGAGACCGATTCCGCCAGCTGTGGCCCAGTCGAGGTCCGTCGGCTTTGGCGCGACGTGGGCCGCGGGCACGACAACATAGTCGGCCTGCGCGGCAAACGACACCCAGCCGAGCACCTCGTCGCCGGGTTGCACCTGCTCCACCCCGTCGCCGACCTCATCGACAACTCCGGCAAATTCGTTGCCCTGGCGGCTCGGGAGTGCATGGTTCGGCAGATAGCTCGGATCATTGCGCACCTTGAAGTCGAAGGAATTGAGCCCGGCCGCGCGCACCGCGACCCGCACCTGCCCCGGCCCGGCGTGCGGCTCCTCGACCTCGACGATGTCGAGCACTTCCACTCCGCCATTGCGGTCATATTGCACAACTCTCGACATTGCGCTTCCCATCGTCACGATGATTGACACCCGTGCTGAAAGTTTATTGCTCCTTCGACGCCACGGGTCCGCTCGCTCCCACACAGAGCAGGGATCGGGCTAGTGGCCGACGAGCGGTCCCATCGCCCGCGCGGCCAGGGAAGCGCGACCGGTCATCCGCTCCTCGATGTCGGCGATACCCATGACCACCGTGCCCAGGTTCGCGCCGATAAATCGAAGCGGTTCTGGCTCCCAATTCGGCGAGCGATGGTTGGCCCATGGCAGGCGAGTGAGTTCGGTTTCGCGCCGCAGAATGAGGTCGGTCAGGGTGCGGCCAGCGAGATTGGTCGTGCTCAGCCCATCGCCGACGTAACCGCCGGCGGACGCGATTCCGCGGGACGGGTCGAAGCTCGCGCTCGCGTGCCAGTCGCGCGGCACACCGAGCGGGCCGCCCCAGCGATGGGTGACCGCGACATCCTTCGCCGCAGGGAACAGCTCACCAAGCGCTGTCCGCAGGTGCTCGAATACTGCGGGTACGCGGTCGTACCCGGGACGGATGCTGCTGCCCCAGTGGTAGTGAGCCCCCCGGCCCCCGAAGGCAAATCGATTGTCTGCCGTACGTTGCCCATAGATGAGGAGGTGCCGGAAGTCGGTGAAGGTCTGCCCGTGTTCGATGCCGATCTGCGCCCAGGTCTCATCACTGAGGGGTTCGGTGGCGATCATCAGCGAGTACAGCGGAAGCACGCGACGGTGGGTCTTTGGCAGGGTCGCGCCGTAGCCCTCGGTCGCGATGACGATGGTCTCTGCGGTGACCGTACCGAGCGTCGTTGTGACCCTGCTCGGTGCCCAGTCGAGCACTTCTGTGCCCTCATAAATCACCACTCCGAGTCGTTCGACGGTTCGGGCGAGGCCGCGCACCAGCTTCGCCGGCTGCAGTCGAGCGCAGGCCGGGTCGAAGGTCGCCGCCAGTGCACCGACGGCCCCCGGCGGCATCCGCTCGCCCTGCCACAGCTCGATCTGGTCGACGCCGTAGCGCGCTGCCTCGTCGACCTCTGCTCGCGCCGCCGCCAGCTGCACACCGCTGCGGGCGAAGGTCACGGTGCCGCCGCGCACGAAATCGCATCCGATGCCTTCGGCCGCCGCGACGCGGCCCACCTCGTCGACCGTGTCGACCATGGCGCGCCGCATCGCGACGGCCGCATTACGACCGTGGCGACGTTCGAGCGACGCGGTCGATGCGGGGAACAGCGCCGAGCACCAGCCTCCGTTACGACCGGAGGCACCGAAACCCGCGATCTCTTTTTCGAGGACCGCGATGCGGAGGGTAGGTTCCGCGCGCGCGAGATAGTACGCCGTCCACAGCCCGGTGAGGCCGCCGCCGACGATGGCGACATCCACCGCCAGGCCACCCTGCAGCGCCGGGCGCTTGGTCAAAGCATCCGCGCCCGATTCGACGAGCGAGTCGAACCAGAAACTGAGTTGGCGGTACCCTCCATCCGCAATTGTCATGTCGGAAATTCAGGACTTTGGCGTCGCGGAAGCCCGACGCTCCCCGATTCGGGGTAAGCAGTCACGGTGAATCCTGAATTTCCAATGGTGGTGACGGAACGGGGGTACTCAGTCGATGGGTGCCCGGCTACAGCCGGGTCCACGCCTCGGTCAGCACGCCACGAAGGATTCCCTCGATCTCGTCGAACTCCTTCTGGCCGACGGTCAGCGGTGGAGCGAGCTGAACGACGGGGTCACCGCGGTCATCCGCACGGCAGTAGAGGCCGGCGTCGAACAGCGCTTTCGACATGAACCCGCGCAGCAGCCGCTCCGACTCGTCGTCGTCGAAGGTCTCTCGCGTGGCCTTGTCCTTCACCAGTTCGATGCCGAAGAAATATCCGTCACCGCGCACGTCGCCGACGATCGGCAGGTCGAGCAGCTTTTCGAGCGTCGCTCGGAAGGCTGGCGAGTTCTCGCGTACGTTCTCGTTGAGTTTCTCCTCTTCGAAAATATCGAGGTTCGCAAGGGCCACGGCGGAAGACACCGGATGCCCGCCAAACGTGTACCCGTGATAGAACGACGTGTTTCCGTGCTTGAACGGCTCATAGATCCTGTCGCTCACAATGGTCGCTCCAATGGGGGAGTACCCGCTCGTCATGCCCTTGGCGCAGATGATCATGTCGGGCACGTAGTCGTAGGCGTCGCAGGCGAAGAACTCGCCGATGCGTCCGAACGCGCAGATGACTTCGTCGCTCACCAGCAGCACGTCGTATTGGTCGCAGATCTCACGCACTCGCTTGAAGTAGCCGGGCGGCGGCGGGAAGCACCCGCCACTGTTTTGCACCGGCTCAAGGAAGACAGCGGCGACGGTCTCCGGGCCTTCGAACAGAATCATTTCCTCGATGCGATTCGCGGCCCAGAAACCGAAGGCCTCGAGGTCGTCGGTCGGCGCACCCATCTCGGCCGCACGGTAGAAGTTGGTGTTCGGAACGCGGAATCCGCCGGGGGTGACAGGCTCGAACATCTCTTTCATCGCCGGAATACCGGTGATGGCCAGCGCGCCCTGTGGCGTGCCGTGGTAGGCGACGTTGCGGGAAATGACCTTGTGCTTGGTCGGACGGCCCTGCAGCTTCCAGTAGTACTTGGCGAGTTTGAAAGCGGTCTCGACCGCCTCGCCGCCGCCGGTGGAGAAGAAGACGCGGTTGAGGTCGCCGGGCGCGTACGAAGCGAGACGGTCGGCGAGCTCGATGGCACTCGGATGCGCGTAGGACCAGAGCGGAAAGAATGCCAGCTCCTCCGCCTGTTTTGCCGCAACCTCGGCGAGTCGACGGCGACCGTGGCCCGCGTTGACGACGAAGAGCCCGCTCAGCCCGTCGAAATATTTCTTGCCGCGGCTGTCCCAGATGTGGTGGCCGTCGCCTTTGACGATGATGGGTACGCCGTGGCCATCTTCCATGACGGACTGGCGGGAGAAGTGCATCCAGAGATGGTCTTTCGCCTTCTGCTGGAGGTCTGCCTCGTCGTAACGTGGAATGCTGGTTTCGACCATTGAGTGAATTGTCATTTTTTTTATCTCGTTCCCCAGTTGTAGAACTGCTTCTGCAGTTTCAGGTAGACGAAGGTCTCGGTCGACTGGACGCCCGGGATTCCGCGGATTTCTTTGTTGAGAAGTTCGATAAGGTCTTCGTCGTTTTCGCACACGACCTCGGCAAGGATGTCGAAGCTGCCAGCGGTGAGAACCACGTAATCGACGGCCGAAATCCGGCCAAGCCTTTCCGCAATAACGGTCGTGTCGCCGGTCACCCGGATGCCGATCATGGCCTGGCGATAGAAACCGAGCTGCATCGGGTCGGTCACTGCGACGACCTGCATCACGCCCGAATCCGTGAGTTTCTGCACCCGCTGTCGAACCGCGGCCTCGCTCAGCCCAACAGCCTTGCCGATTTCGGCGTAGCTCCGCCGTCCATCGGCCTGAAGCTGCTCGATGATCGCTTTGGACACATCGTCGAGCTGCACCGGTTTCGAATTCGCGCTCATACCGTGATTCTGTCAGTGGAACCCGCTTTTCACAAGTGAATCCGCATCTAACCGGGGAATTTTGCGACGGAATCGGTAGTGCGCAACATCTGGCGCGCGGCGAAGGACGTGACTATGTTTAGGGCATGAGCGCAGCTGAAATCCGTAATTTCATCAATGGCGACTACGTCGAGGTCAGGGCGGACTCCGCCTTCTCCCTCATCGACCCGGCAACCGAGGAGGTGTATGGCTCATCACCGGTGTCCGGAAAGGCGGATGTCGATGCCGCGTTCGGCGCGGCCGCCGCCGCCTTTGAGGAGTGGGGTGAGACCACGCCGGCCGAGCGCCAGCTCGCACTCTTGCGCATCGCCGACGCCATGGAAGCGCGGGCCGAGGAGTTCGCCGATCGTGAGTCGAAGGACACCGGCAAGCCCCG